>DATNJE010000312.1:0-14228 GCA_035604095.1 Terriglobales bacterium | reverse complement strand
CAGAACGGAAATGCTGATGCCAGCAGGGGAGGGTAATGCCCGAGTCGATTGACTGGCCGCGATCGCGTCCGCCGCGGCGGCGCCGCCGTTTGCCCCTCATTCTTATCATTTTTCTTGCCGTTGTTCTCTTCGGAGGCCGGTCGGCGCTCTCCTATTACGTCGACGCACTCTGGTACGGATCACTCGGGTACGGAGATGTATTCTGGAAAACTCTGAGGCTTCAGTCGGCGGTCTTTACCACGTTTGCCGCGGCGACGTTTCTTATTCTGTACGGATCGTTCCTGGGCCTGAAGCGGGCGCAGTTCACCGACTTACCGAGCGGTAGCACTATCTTCATCGGCGGACAGCCAGTTCGGCTGCCCGTCGAATCCATCGTGCGCCTGGTTGCGCTCGGCATCTCCCTGGTGATTGCGGTTGTGACCGGGACCGCCATGACGGCAGAGTGGCCGACCCTCGCGCTCTATTGGTACGCGCCACGCGTCACGGGTGGTGCTCTTGATCCGATCTTCGGCAAGCCGCTGAATTTCTATCTGTTCACCCTTCCCGCGTGGCAGCTCGTCAGCGGCTGGCTGATCGTGCTGGCGGTGATTACCTGTGCCGTGGCCGGTTTCTTCATCCTCATCAGCGGCGGCAGCCGTGCCCTCGCCGGACGCCGCGACAGTTACTTGCCGTTGCCCTGGCGTGGGCTCTCCATCACATTTGCGTTCCTGCTGCTGATCCTGGCGATGCGTGTGTATGTCGGCCGGTTCGAGCAGTTGCTCGAGGACCACACCATCTTCGCCGGCGTGACCTACACGGACGCGCACGTCATGCTTCCAGGCTTGCTCGTGGTCTGTGCGGCGCTCGTCGTCGGCGCGGCCATCGCAGCCGCCAACGCCATCTCGCGGCCACGCGTGCGCTGGCTCGTCGCCGCGATCGGTCCCGCCGCGGTCTGTTATGTCGCCCTTCAGCTCGTCGGCTGGTACGTCAGCAGCTTTATCGTCAAACCCAACGAACTGGTTCGCGAGCGGCCCTACATTGCGCACAACATCGAACTGACGCAGCAGGCCTACGGGCTCAACCGGGTCTCGCAGCGCGAGTTTGCCGCGGAGACCACCGTCGAGGCCATCGACCCGGCGAACAATCAGGCTACGCTGCAGAACATACGGCTATGGGACTGGCGCGCCCTGCAGGACACGCTGCGTCAGATCCAGGAAATTCGTACCTACTACGACTTTCCCGATATCGATATCGATCGCTATGAAATCGACGGAACGCTGCGCCAGGTGATGCTGGCCACGCGCGAGCTCAACGTCGACAAGCTCCCGGAGAGCAGTCGCAACTGGATCAACGAAAAGCTGATCTACACCCACGGCTACGGTATCACCATGAACCCGGTAAATGGGTTCACGCCGGAAGGGTTGCCGACCTTGATGCTGAGCAACATGCCTGTGCAGAGCACGGTGCGCAGTCTCACCGTAACCCGCCCAGAGGTGTATTTCGGCGAGCTGACCAACACCGACGTGTACGTAAAGACGCGGCAGAAGGAGTTCAACTACCCGCAAGGCCAGAGCAACAGCCTCACCTCGTACGAGGGTAACGGTGGCATCGTTCTCGGCGGTTTCCTGCGCCGCATCATCCTCGCGCTCGACCGCGGCGATCTCGCCAAGCTGCCATTCAGCGATGACGTAACCACGGAGAGCCGGCTGCTGATGCGGCGCAATCTGCGCGAGCGCGTGTCGATCCTGGCGCCGTTTCTAACCTACGATCCCGATCCCTATATCGTGCTGGGCGACGATGGCCGGCTGTCATGGATCATGGATGCGTTCACCATCTCAGACAGCTATCCCTACTCGCGCCATTACAATCTCGACCGCAATCCCATTAATTACATACGGAACAGCGTCAAGGTGGTCATCGACGCCTACGACGGGACGACGACGTTTTACGTAATTGACCCGGAGGATCCCATCGTGGCGGCATACCGCCGCCTCTTTCCCAGTTTGTTTAAGGACGTGGCAGCGATGCCGCCAGCGCTGCGTAAACACCTGCGCTACCCCGAGTTGTTGCTCAAGCTGCAGGCGAACGTGTACGGCCTGTATCACATGACCGATCCGGAAGTGTTCTACAACCGCGAGGATCTGTGGACGGTGGCCAGCGAAGTCGGCATGAGCGAGGGTGGCCAACAGACCACGCAGGCGATGGAGCCGAATTTCGTGCTGATGAAGCTACCGGGCGAAACCGGTGTGGAGTTCGTGGAGATTCTACCGTTCACCCCATCGAACCGGAATAACCTGATTGGCTGGATTGCCGGGCGCAGCGACGGCGCACATTACGGCACGCTGGTGGTCTACGATTTTCCGAAAACCAAACTGGTGGATGGACCGCTGCAGGTGGAGGCGCGCATCGATCAGAACGCGCAGCTTTCCGGACAATTGACGCTGTGGAATCAACAAGGCTCGCACGTGCGGCGCGGAGCCTTGCTGGTGATTCCGTCGGGACGCGGGCTCTTGTATGCGGAGGCGATTTACCTGCAGGCGGAGCGCAGCCCGATGCCGGAGTTGCGCCTAGTCGTGCTCGCGCTGCAAGACCGGCTGGCGTATGGGCCGACCTTCGAGTCGGCGATGGCGGCTCTTTTTGGGGGAGGGGCCTTGTCGACGAGCGCCGCGTCTGCCCCCGCGGAGCCGGCGCAACGCGCGCCAGCATCGGCCGCCGCGCCCCAGTCCGCGGCGGATCTCAACGCGCTCATCTCGGAAGCCGCCAAAGATCTGGCCGACTATCAACGCCTGACGGCGGAAGGCAAGCTGGGCGAGGCTGGACAGAAGCTGGAGCAGTTGAAGCGCACTGTCGACGAGCTGAATCGGCGTCCAAGATGATTCACTTGGGGGCAAGCCAGGCTTACAGGAAGGGGTTCTCGACCTGCAGGGTTTCGAATCGTTGGCCGTGCTGAAGGTCCTCGCTGTAGAGGACACTACACTGACCTTCGATCGCCGCAGCTAAGATTAAGGAGTCGTCCCAGGACAAGCGGTACCTCTCACTCAGCCGGAGAGCTTCTGCGTAGAGAGACTGCGAAGAGTGGACGGCCATCAGCGGGCGAAACACGGTGGCTAGGTATTGTTCGGCTTCGGCCACGGCCATGGGTTGCGCAAAGCGCCGCAAGGCAACGTTGAAAAACTCCTGGACCACCTGGTAGCTGACGATGCCCTTGCGCGTGGCGGCTGCCCGTCGAATCAACTGCGTCGCCCGGCGAACCTTGGCTGGCGCGCGCCGGTCGAACGAGTAAACGAAAACGTTGGTATCGAGGAAAAACCTACCGTTCATTCATCTCGTCGCGGGTGAAGTGGCGGCCGGCATTGACGTGGCGCAGCCGCTTCATGAGGGAATCGACTTCCTGGCCGTTCCCTGACCGCGCTGTAAATTGCAACAGCCATTCCCGAAAAGCTGCATTGAGCGTCTTGCGCTGGGAGCGAGCCACCAGACGAGCTTGCTCGATGAGGTCTTCGTCGGCGCTAAGGGTAACATTCTTCATACGAGTTGAGTGTACACGATATCAGTGCAAACGTAAAGGTGTTCGCGAAGAGCAAATGACTTTGCTGTCAAATTATTGAACCCCGGCGTCCCCCTACTTGAGTGCCCCTGCGGCGGCGGTGGCTTCCGTCAGGCGCGCGGCTTCCGCCAGCGGCCGCTCGGGATGCATGGTGAACGACAGCGCCGAGCCCACCAGGATTACGCCGATCGAAACGATGAATGGCAGCAGCCAGTTGCCCGTCCTTTGGATCAGGTACCCGCCGACTACCGGCGAAATGATGGCGGCCAGCGCCGAACCTGTGTTCATCAGACCGCTGGCGGTGCCGGAATACTTGGGCGCGATATCCATGGGGATCGCCCACATGGGACCGATGGTAAATTCCGCGCAGAAGAATCCAGCGCTCAGCGCCAATGCGACCACGTTGATATTGTGGGTGTAAAGAATGGGCAGCAGCGCGATCGCGCACAGGAACATCATCACCGCCACCAGGTTGCAGCGGGCGAATTTCGCGTTGTGCGTCTTCTTGAAAAGTTTGTCGCTGGTGAGGCCGCCCAGCGTATCCCCCACCACCCCCGACAGGAAGACTCCGGAGGCGAACAGTGCCGAGTTCTTCAGGTCAAGGTGATACTGCCCCTTAAAGAAAGATGGGATCCAACTGAGGAACAGCCACAGGATCCAACCGTAGCAGAAGTACACCACCGTCACGGGGATCATGCGCACGATTAAGTGGCCCCACGGCACCTTCACCCCAATTGACGTCTTGGAGCCGTAGGCAGGCAGGGCAGCGATCTCCTCGGGAGCCACGGCCTTGTGCTGGTTGGGATCGTCGCGGAAGTACAGGCCCCAGGCCAGCGCCCAGAACATGCTGACGCAACCAATGATGATGAAAGAGGCGCGCCACGAAATGGTGAGAATCAACACCGCCACCAGCCACGGGGTCAGCGAATTGCCCAGGCGGGAGAAGGCATGGGTAATGCCTTGCGCGAAACCGCGTTTTTCCTTCGGGGTCCAGTACGACATAGCGCGGGTTGCCGTCGGAAAGGTGGCGCCTTCGCCAAAGCCCAAAATGACGCGGGCCACCACCAGGCTGATCATGCCGTGTACCAGGCCGGTGGCGATGGTGGCGCCGGCCCAGATAACGCCGCAGACGGCCAGCGCTTTACGCGGGCCGAATTTGTCCGCCACCCAGCCGCCGATCACCTGGAACAGCAGGTATGGATAAGCAAACGCGGAGAAGACGAATCCGGTTTGCACCTTGGTCAGCGGGATTTCCTTCAAGAACTGGTTGGACGCTACCACTGTGCTGATGTTCACCCGGTCAATGTAGGTGAGGAAGTACATCAGACAAAGGAGCCCGAGCACAATGTTGGTTGCCTTGACTACGCGAGCCCGCATTGGTTTCCTCCCCGGTGGCAGAATGAGGCCGAGAGCGGCTGGTATGATGAGCCAATGTTTTCCAGCAATCAAGCGCTATTCTGCCGGCATCCTCGGATGTGATAACTTAGCTGCCTGCGCGGGGTGAGCGTGCCGTGAGAATCAATCCTGACAAGTGTGTGGCCTGTGGGAACTGCACCTACGTTTGCACCATGGGCGCGATTTATATCGATCCGGTGATCAAGCGGGCGACCGTAGACAACGACGAATGCGTCGAATGCTACGCCTGCTTCAACGGCATGAGCCAGGAGCACCTGAACCCCACCCTCGTCCGCATGATGCGCCGGTTGTTTCAGATGATGCGCCTGCGCTTTGACCCGGAGCCGGATGTTTGTCCCACCGCGGCCTTCGAGCCCGAGGAGCTGACGTGGCCGAGGGTGGTGCGCCGTGCCTTTTCCGATCCGCGCGTGCCCCATGAATCCACCGGCGTCGAGGGCCGGGGCACCGAGGAAGTGAAGACCAATGACGTGAGTGGCCGGGTGCAGCGTGGCGAAGCCGGCCTCACCATCGAATTTGGCCGGCCCGGCGTGGGCGTGCGCTTCCATGAAATCCAGCGCATGACGCGCGCTCTGGCCCAGGCCGGCGTGGCGTTCGAGAAAAAGAACCCGGTCACCACCCTGATGAGCGATGTTGCCGGCGGCGAGATTCGTCAGGATATTCTCAACGAAAAGGTTCTCTCGGCCATCGTTGAAATCAAGGTGCCGATCGCACGCATAGAAGAAATCATCGCGTTGGTGCATGAGATCGAGCGGCAGATCGACACCGTAGTCTCAATCGGGGTGGGCGCGCGGTGCGATGAAAACGGAGAAGAGCACGACGTCTTTGCCGTCCTTGAGCGCATGGGATACAAGCTGGAGCGGGCCAAGACCAATGTCGGGTTGGGACGCGTCACAAACGTGACCCAAGCCGCTACTAACGCTCCGCCTCCGGCCGCGTAGAAACGGAGAACGAGGCATGACGAACACACTTCATCGTTACGGCAATGCGGAAAGTTTTCGCGACGACTATATTGTCTTCGCCATCCCCGGCCGCGGCCGGAACGACCAGGGCTGCGTGCCCAAGCTGAAGCGTTTTCTGGCCATGGCGGTTCCCTTCAAGCCGGTCAATCTGGGCGACTCGCGCCATGGCGGCGCCTTGCGGCCTTCGCAACACATGAACCCCAGCGCGCATTGGCGGCGCAATCTGGCTCCCGATTTCCAGGCCGTAATCGACGGGGTGGACGCCGCCACCACCGTGGCCGCGGTGTTCGATAATCGGGAGGCGGCCGAGGATTTCCTGAAAGCGGTCAAGGAAGCCGATCTGGGCCTCTCGATTAACGTTTCAACCTCCATCGAAGGCGCCAAGCAGTGCTGCTGTGAGGCCACGCAGCCCCGCCACAGTGTGGGCTATTCGCTCGGCTTCGAGGGCAAGACGGAGAAGCTGCCCGACACCCAGGTGCTGACCCTGGCCACCATGTGCGGGCACGGCATGGTCAGCGCCAGTCTGGCCAAGAAGATGATCGATTGGGTGAAAGAAGGCCGGCGCACACCCGAGCAGGCCGCCATGTACATGGCCCATTTCTGTTCCTGCGGCGCCTATAATCCCAGTCGCGCCAAACGGCTTCTGGAAGAAGCGCGGCACAACACGAAATAGGGGCCACTGGCACTATTTTCATTTCTGCGCAAACGGAGTTCCCAATGCGTAACTCAGTGAGAGCGGTAGCGATCGCGATAGGTCTTGTGATCCTGTCGGCGTGGTTCATCTCGGCACAGGCCCAGACGGGCGGCGTGGTGGTCCTGGCAGGCGCCCGGCTGATCGATGGCAGCGGAGGGCCGCCGCGGGAAAATTCTGCGCTCGTCATTGAGGGCGATCACATCAGCGCCATAGGCACCGCCGGCAAAATGCATTATCCGAAGGGTGCGCGCGTGGTCGATGTGCGGGGGCGCTCCATTATTCCCGCGCTCATTAATTCGCACGGCCACCTGGGAGTGGTGCTGAACACCAGCCAGAGCCCCAATGCCTACACGCGGGAGAACGTGCAGAATGCCGTCGTGCAATACGAGCAATATGGCGTGACTTCTGTGCTCGTGCTGGGACTGAATCGGGACTTGGTTTATGAGCTGCGGGATGAGCAGAAGAAGGGAACATTTCCCGGCGCTTCCATTTTTACCGCCGGGCGGGGCATAGGTGTACCCGGCGCCGCACCGCCTGTTCCCGCGGCGCCGGATCAGGTCTACCGGCCCACAAGTGTCGAAGAGGCGCGTGCGCAGGTGCGCGAGATGGCCTCCCACCATGTGGATATGATCAAGATTTGGGTCGATGACGTCTTCGGCCGCTTCTCGAAAATGCAGCCGGAAGTCTATGCGGCTGTCATCGACGAAGCGCACAAGCAGGGGCTCAGGGTCGCGGCGCATGTCTTTTATCTGGCGGACGCGAAGAGCCTGGTGGCTGATGGCGTCGATGTGCTGGCGCACAGCGTTCGCGACCAGAAGGTGGATGCCGAGCTGATCCAGGCGATGAAATCGCGTGGCGTGTTTTACGTTCCAACCCTTACCGTGGACGAATCCTTCTACGTGTTTGCCGAGCAGCCGGAGCTGATGGCGAATCCGTTTTTCACTCAGGCGGTAAGTCCGGATCTGCTGAAGATGTTCCAGAGCCCGGAATATCGTGCCAAGTGCGAGGGTGATGCCAATCTTGCCAAGAACAAGGCTGCGCATGCTACAGCCATGCAGAATCTCAAGATTCTGCAGGGTGCCGGCGTGAAAGTTGCGTTCGGTACGGACTCAGGGGCCTTTCCCGCCCGCATTCCGGGCTGGGCGGAGCACCGTGAACTGGAAATGATGGTCGGTTCCGGATTGACTCCGATGGAGGCCATCGTAGCTGCCACACGGATTAGCGCGGCCCTGCTTCATGCTGATGATCGCGGCACGCTGGAGCCGGGGAAGCGCGCAGATCTCATCGTTCTGGCGGCGGATCCACTGGATGACATCCACAACACGCGCCAGATGGTCGCCATCTGGCACGGCGGTCGCGAGGTTCAACCCCGGGTACCGGCAGCCAAACTCTCAGCCGCAGCGGCCACTCAGTAGCACGCCGGCCCTGGCTCGGTCGTCATTCGGGCGCGCTCTCCGAGTACCCGCTCCCGTTGTCATAAGCGTAGCCATAGTCGTAATTCGCCGGCGGGTACGCGCCGTAGTATGGCCACGCCCAGTACGGGTTGTACCCGTAGTACGGCGCCCAGTAAGCGTCCCATCCCCAGCCTGGTCCCCACCAGCCAACACCCCCGCCGCAATTCCAACAGCCGCCCCTCCCGCCAAAGCTGCCGGAGCCGAAGCCGGCGCCGCCAAAGGGATGGCCCGACAGTGCACCCGACACCGCTGTTGACCCGGCCGAGTGCACGGCCCCTGCCATGCTTGCGGCGCCATGAACAGCCATCCCCGCCGCGGACGCCAGGCCGTTGAATCCGTTTGCGAGTGCGGTGCCTGCGCTGCCGTGATTCGTCGGCCCGAAAGAATGCCAGCCGGATGCCGTGTTCGCAGATGTGTGCGGTCCCGATGCCGTCCAGCGAGCGCTGCCTCCCCAAGCGCTGTTGCCGCCGGTGCCGGAACGCCCGACGTACGGACTCGATGGCCGAGCCATGCTTGACCGACTTCCGCTCATCCAGTTTCCGCCGAACGCCGACCGGTTGCTCCCGTAGGCGAAATTGTTCGCATGCCCAAATCCGCCCCGCGGCGCTATTCCGCGGGCGCTCCCACGAAAGCTTCCGCCGCCATGAACGCGGCCTCCACCCCTACTAGAGAAGTGCCCACCGCCGCCTTTGCCTCCGCCATGAAACCCTTTTCCTCCGCCCCCGTGGAATCCGCCGCCTCCACGCCGCGCCGCCGCCGGGTTCGGCAAGCAAATCAGTACAAGAGCCGCTATTCCGCCAAAGATGATCTTCAGTCGAGGTTTATCCATGGCCGTTCCTCCAGCCAGCGAATGCTCGGGCAAAACTTCTCTACTGGCACGTCGAGCCCCAATTGTCGGGTGAGCGGTGGAAATCTCATTAACTGTCTCTTCTTAGCAAGTTAAACCGGACAAAGCCTCTTGCACATGCGGCGATGTGCAGCTCCGCGGTGGCTCGATTCCACCAGGGTGGTGGTTTTCGGCCAGTTTGGGGATTCAAAATATAAGGTAATGCAAGCGGCATAGCCCTCTGCTGTTGCTATTCGCACTCGGCAAGACGGGGTTCGGGCCGGCGCCCATGGCCGATCAGCGAATGAGGCAGGCTATGCGGCGTTCGCCCGCAGCCGCTGCAGCGCCGGATTCAACAGCCACGCCAACGGCAGCGTAAGCAGCACGACTCCGGCCACCAGCATCAGGGTAGCCGGCACTCCCAGGGAGTCGGCGAAGAGCCCGTAGATTGCCGGCGAAACCGCGCCGGCGCCAATCGTCCCCGTATAGAACATGCCGAAAGCGCGCTGCCGGCGCTCGACCGACACCAGCTCCGGGACGGTGCCATAGAGCACCGATGAAGTCCCGTTCAAGGCGATGCCGATCAGCGGCAATAGCGCCAGGCCGGCGGCAAGACGCAAGGGCAGCAAGGCCAGGATTCCCGCCGCGGTAAGGCCTTCGGTCAGCAGGACGGTGGTCAACACTCCCAGCCGCGCGCCCAGGAAGCCGCAGACCAGCTTTCCCGTGGCTCCTCCGGCAAACACCAGTGACAGCGCCAGTCCGATGGTGGCGACGGGTGCGCCTTTGGTCCGCAGCAGAAACGGCAGATAAGTGAGAAAGCCCATGCGGGTTGCGGTATCGAGAACTCCTATGGCAAAGAGCAGACGAAAACTGCTGAGCGTAATTCCGCCGACATGTACGCCGGGTGCATCTCCGCCGCGTGCGGCGTTCCCCGGCGCGACGACAGTTTCAGCCCGAGCCGCTCTCCCGGCGCCCGCGCCGCGCAAAAGAAAAGGGATGGCGATGGCCAAGGCGAGTCCGGCCAGCCCCACGATTGAGACGGCGGTGCGCCAGGGCAGCCGCGTGATCAGCCACGCCGTGGTGACGGGCAATGCCATCTTCCCCAGGTCGCCGGAGAAGTTATAGGTACCGAGAGCGGCGCGCGA
The DNA here is from genome assembly GCA_035604095.1 of Terriglobales bacterium. Lineage (GTDB taxonomy): Bacteria > Acidobacteriota > Terriglobia > Terriglobales > Acidobacteriaceae > JAHFUA01. The sequence goes on along the minus strand of DATNJE010000312.1, from coordinate 4,208 downwards.
TTGCGCTCCATCATAGGCATGCGCCACCACGCTGGAGCCGATCGGGTGCTGGGTGCTCGAACCGATGCCACCGATCGCCAGTGCCAGCACTAACACCACGAGCCCGGTGCTGGCGCCGGCGACCAGATACCCGGCCGCCGCCAGTGCCGTCCCGACGGTGAGCATGAGAACGTTGCTGGTGCGCTGCGCGGCCATGCTGGCGGGCACCTGCAATCCGGCCATCAGGCCGACGTAGACGGAGCGCAGCATCCCAACTGCAGCATAGCCCAAGCCGAATTCCGACTGCCACAGCGGCAGCAGGACGTACAAAAGATCGGTGTAGCCATCGTGCAGCGCATGTACACCGCAGCTCACCGCCAGAGCGCGGCGGCGGGTTGCGCCGGCGAGTGCGACGCGGTTGGTGACCGGCCCGGCGCCGAGCGTTGCCATATCCCGGAGTATGCCGCGAGCGAGACCGTAGCGCAACGGCGCCGGGGGACGCGGCGACGCCAGCCTCCGGTCAGGGGGTAGGGGGCAGTGGTCGGGCCTGCATGAATGCGACCCTGCTTAGGACAATTAGTGTGGTGTCCCGTAATTTCATTCAAGAAATCAATACTGTCATCCCGAGCGGAGCGAGGGATACGTGAGTCAAGCAAAATGCAAACTGGTCGGGCGTTTTGCCGGGCGTGCCCGGATGCTCCTGCGCTCGCTGGGCTGGGAACCGGGGGGCCGTTGGCCGCGAGGTATAGCCACCTCAGACACCGCTCCGTCGCTTTGCGTCCAAGTGGCTGCTGGGCCGGCGGGTTTCTGGGCGCAGGTCTGGTCACCGGCTCAGGTGACTTGGCGCACTGACGAAGTGTTTCGCGGGACTATCCTTCAGTTGTCTTGAAACGGGGATTCCTGTTCAGTTTTTGATGTCTGAGAAGCACATTCAGCCAAGTGATTTCGGCAGGACCCCGCGCGTGACGACGCCGTGGCGTGCCAACAATCGAGCGCATCGCGAAGATCGTAACGCGCTGCTTGGCGTGGGACCGCTTTTACGCAAGTAATCCCCAAGGGCCGTGCAACAGGTTCGCCCGGTCGGCAATGCGGTAGAAAAGCATGCGCGGAGTGCGCAGGCAGGAGATGCGCACGCGGCGCTGCGGGTCCAGCCCGCGAAGCGGCGTAAGTGAACAGAACACATTGGGATGGTCAAGCCATCCGCGCAGGCGGCGGGACCGTTGGCGGTCCAGGTTCCGTCATGTGCCCTACCCTTGGCCGCTTTTGCCAAGGTTATCTGCGGCCATCCGTGCAAATGCGTGGCCGGCTCTAACCCCAGGCGCGGCACAGTCGCGCCCTCCCCTGCGTTATCATCTTCGGCGGAGATCCCAACCTGCGCCCGCCTCTCATCTCGCTGGACAACGTGACCGTCCGCCGCGGCGGCCGCGAGGCGCTGGCCAGCGTCTCCATGCGCATCGACGCGGGCGAGCACGTCTGCATTCTCGGCCCTAACGGCTGCGGCAAATCGACGCTTATCAAGACCATCGCGCGCGAATGCTATCCTGTGGCGCGAGAAGGTTCGGCGATCTCCATCTACGGCCGCGAGCGCTGGAACATTTTTGAGCTGCGGATGCTGCTGGGGATCGTCTCGCCCGATCTGCTGGCCTCCTGCACCGGCGACGCCACCGGGCGCGACGTGGTGCTGTCGGGCTTCTTCAGCAGCACGCGGATTTTTGGGCACCATCAGGTTCGGCCGGAGCTGATCGAGCGCACCGACGCGATCCTGGCGCGGCTGGGAGCGGCGCATTTGGCCGGCCGGCCGGTGGCGGAGATGTCCTCCGGCGAAGCCAAGCGCATCCTGATCGCGCGCGCTCTGGTCCACGCTCCGCAGACCCTGCTCTTCGACGAACCCAGCAACACCCTCGACATCGCCGCGCAATACCAGTTGCGGGAAACCATGCGGCAACTGGCCCGCGAAGGCATCGGGATTCTGCTTGTTACCCATCACCTCGCCGACATCATTCCCGAGATCGAACGCGTCATCCTGCTGCGCCAGGGCCGCATTCTTGCCGACGGCGCCAAGGAGGCGGTGCTGACCCACGAGCGGCTCAGCGAGCTGTTCGGCGTCCCGGTCACCATCACCCGCGACGACGGCTATTTTCATCTGCGGTAGCAGCCCCGATCACCCGATTCTTGCGCTATCCTTCCCCTATGTCCACGCTTGTCGAATGTGTTCCCAATTTTTCCGAAGGTCGCGACCGGGCCAAGGTGGACGCCATCATCGAAGCCATGAAGGCGCCGGGCGTCTACCTGCTCGACCGCGAGATGGATGCCGACCACAACCGATGCGTCATCACCCTGGTGGGCGACCGCGAGGCCATCGCCGAGGCTGCCATTCGCGGCGTGGGCCGCGCCGTCGAACTCATCGACCTCACCCAACACCAGGGCGCGCACCCGCGCATGGGCGCCGCCGACGTCATTCCGTTCGTGCCCATCGAAGGACTGGCGCTCGAGGATTGCGTCGCCATCGCCCGCCACGTCGGGGAAGAAATCTGGAAGCGTTACCAGATCCCGGTCTATCTCTACGAAGCCGCGGCCGCCACGCCCGAGCGCCAGAACCTGGAAAACATTCGTCGCGGACAGTTTGAAGGGTTACGTGAAGAAATCGCCACCAACCCTGCCCGCCGGCCTGACTTCGGCGAACCGCGTCTCCACCCCACCGCGGGCGCTACCGTGGTGGGCGCGCGCAAGTTTCTCATCGCCTACAACATCTATCTGAATACCGCCGACGTCGGGATCGCGCAAAAGATCGCCAAGGCGGTGCGCTTCTCGAATGGCGGCCTGCGCTACGTCAAGGCGGCTGGCTTTCCGGTGCGCGGGCTGGCGCAGGTCTCGATGAACCTCACCGACTTCGAGCAGACGCCCATCGCGCGCGTCTTCGAATACGTCCGCCGGGAAGCGGCGCGCTACGGGGTGATGCCGGCGTTCAGCGAGATCGTGGGGCTGATCCCGAAGAAGGCGCTGGAGATGGCCTCGGAGTGGCTCCTGCAGATCGAGAACTTCGACTCCTCGCTAATCCTCGAGAACCGGCTGCAGGCGATCATGGGTGGCAAGATGGCAGTCGGCGGACTGCGCGCCGGGGTCGAGCCGTTCGTCGAGCAGCTTGCGGCGCCCACGGCCACGCCGGGCGGGGGCAGCGCTTCGGCGGCGGCAGGCGCCATGGCCGCGGCGCTCGCGTCGATGGTCGCCGGCATGTCACGCGGCAAGAAAAATTACCTGCAATACGAGCGCGAGCTGAGCGACGCCATTGCCCGCCTAGCCACGCTGCGGGAGCAATTCAAGGCCGCCATCGACGCCGACGCGGCGTCCTATGAAGCCGTCATGAAGGCCTACAAGGCCAAGTCCGAGAGCGATGGCGCGATTGCCGAAGCTCTCAAGGGCGCGACCAACGTGCCCCTGGGCGTGGCCGAGCGGGCAAGGGATGTGGCGCGCATCGTCGACGCGCTCAAGCCCATCACCAATCCCAGGATGGCCTCCGACCTTGCCGTGGCCGCCGCCCTTGCCCAAGCCGCCCTAACCGGCGCGCTGGCCAACGTCGAGATCAACTTGGGAGATCTGAAGGACGCGGCGTTTGTGGGCGAGGTGCGGAGGAAGACGGCGGCGCTGCAGCGCTGAGCACCGCAGAGCTTACTCTGCGACTCCGTCATTCACCTGTGCGCACGCCATGCGCAGCGTGCCGCTGTCATCAAAGATCAGGCCGTTGAAGCGCAAGAGGCTGCCCACGCTGAGAGGAGTCGAATTGAACATTTGCGTGCTGCTGTCGACGTACACGACGACGGTGCCCGGACTGTTCAAGGTGTTAGTTTGCAGCGGCTGGGCGGCAAGCGTCGGAAACAAATTATAGCTGGCCAACGTCACGTTATAGATTTGGTAGCTGCCGCTGCTGGAGACGCCGGTCACCGTTCCGTTGATGGTTTGCGGCATCAGCGTTACCGTGGTTGCCGGTGTGTAGACGCAGCAGACGAACTGAAGCGCCAAAGAGGAAACATAAACGTTTTGGCCGGCGACTATGCTGGAGCCGTCGAAGTGGACAGGAAAGGGAAGGTTTTGCAGATCGGTGAATTGGCCCGAGGTACGGAAGATTGTGCCCGCGCTGGTGTAAGGGACTTCGTTGGTAAGAGTGGCCCCCTGATCCTGAAGCGCGAGGACCTGTATGATTTCCGGTGAGCAGCATACCTCCTGTACCGTGC
>DATNJE010000311.1:0-8614 GCA_035604095.1 Terriglobales bacterium | reverse complement strand
GGATCTCGTGCGGAAGCGGCGCGGTGGTAGGGCAAAATTGGGTATGCCACATGGTGCTGGGGTTGCCGTCGATGGCGTTGCTCGCCACCCCGTTGCCGCAGATGGTCTCCTGGCTGTCGACATAAACCACCGACCATCCGTTCTGCGGGATCAGGCTCTGGGCCATGCTGACCGCGCCTGCCGAGACCATAAAGACTACTACTAAGAGACTATTGCGGATTCGTCTTGGGCGATGCAAGCGAGGGTTCAGCTCCAGGTGCGAGTTTTCTCTCATTCAAAGAAACCGGGACGGCCGCACGCGGGGCCGAAAATTGACTCAAACCAAGTGCATATACAGCAATTCCTGGGCCATCCGGTGATGGATAAATCCCTGCAATTACCTCAACTTACAGGTGAAAATAGGCAGGCGGTTGCACAAGACAGGAAAACTCTTGCACTTGCGCCGGAGATACCGAATAGTTACCGCGGTGATGGGTAAGAATTACAGCTTTAGATTCCCGCGATTGGGCCGCTGGGCGCGGCTTTCGCCAGGGTGGGCTCGCGCTCCTGGCAGTGGCGGGTGAAGTCCTCACGGTAGGTTCACCGCACGCCTCCCGGCCCGGCTGCCGCCGACCGCATTTGCCGGCGCAGCGCCAGATAATCCGGCAGGGCATCGCGCCAGTCGCGGACACGAATGCCGTGGCGCCGCAGGCTCGCGTCCGACAGTGCCGAATAACGCGGCCGCGCACCTGCCCATTTCACATCCTCGACGGCGGCCGGCTTCACTTCCACTTTGAGTCCCGCAGCCCGCAGCAGTTCGCGGCTGAAGTCATATCGCGAAACTGCGTTGGGATTGGTGATGTGCACCGTACCTTGGGCGCCGGCATGCACCAGTGCGGCCAGCGCCCGCGCCACGTCGTGGCTATAGTTGGGGATACTCACTTGGTCGGCCAGCGCCCGCACGCGCTCTCCGCTCTCGGCCCAGTCGAGCACGGTGTTGGCGAAGCATTTCTTCTCCGCCCCGAAAAGCCACGAGACCCGCGCGATGCAACTGCCGGGCAAGATGCGCTGCACATCCTTTTCCGCCACCGCCTTGGTGCGCCCGTACACGCTCAGCGGCGCCACCGGATCATCCACTTCGTAGGGCGAGCGCTTGCTGCCGTCGAAAATATAATCGGTGCTGAGGAATATCATGCGCACGCCGTGCTTGCGGCAGGCCTCGGCGACGTGCACCGCGCCCGCGTGGTTCACCAGTTTCGCCTGCTCAGGATCCCGCTCGCACACGTCCACCTGGGAAATGGCCGCCGCCAGCACTACCCGGTCGGGCCGATGATGAACCAGGAAGCTCTCGACCTGCCGCGGGTCGCGGATGTCGGCGTCGCGCGAGCCGGCCAGCACCAATTCATCCCCACGCCACGCCGCCGCGATTGCTCGCCCCAGCAGGCCCGTCCCGCCGATCACCGCTACCTTCATCGCTGCTCGCGCCTCGCGGGCAGTCTATACGGGCGCGGTCAATCGAGCCAAGAGTCTCGAAGTACGCAGCAGGCTGCGTCTCTACCTATATCCAAGCTGGGTTTCGGGCTCGCCAGCCTCGCTCCCCATCCACCACGCGTGTTTGCTAGTTAGGTACGAAGAGGCAGGTCGGGCGCTATCACGGAAGTTACGGGGCTATATTGGCCCCCAGGGACACAGTAAGGGGGAAGTGTGTTGCGCCACCGGCCTCGAGGATGCCTGCGCGGGCTGATTTTGCCCGTTGTGGGGTTGAGCCTATCGGTTCCCGTCTGTGCCCAGTCGCCGCCAGCCGGTGAATTACAAGCTCAGGTGGACGCGCTGCGGTTCTCCCTCAGTGACACCCGAGCCGAACTCCAACGATCGCACCAGGAAGTCGTTGAGCTGCGCCGGCGCTTGGAGGAGTTGGAAACCCGCCTGGGAGCCTCCGTTGGCAAGCCCACTCCCCAGACGCCGCCTTCGCCCGAATATCCAACTCTGGAGGATGCTCTGAAGGCGCAGCAATCCGGCGCGGCCGCCGGCGGTGGCGAGGCCACGCAGGAACACGAGGACATGCTGGCCGCCCAGATCGAAGAACAGAACCAGACCAAGGTGGAGAGTGGGTCGCGCTACAAGGTGAAGCTCTCGGGACTGGTCCTGATGAATACCTACAGCAACCGCGGCGCCGTGGACAATACCGATGTTCCCGGGCTGGCGCTGCCGCGCGCTCCTGGCCAGACCAACGGCGACTTCGGCGCCACTCTCCGCCAGACCCTGCTGGGACTGGAGGTCACCGGTCCCAAGCTGGCTGGGGCCAGCACTGCCGCCGATGTGCAGGTGGATTTCTTCGGCGGATTTCCCGCCTATCAATTCGGCACGAGCGCGGGTCTGGTGCGCTTGCGCGTAGCGCGTGCCAGCCTCGACTGGTCCGGGACCAAGCTGGTCATCGGACAGGATGCCCCGTTTTTCTCCCCGCTGTCGCCCACTTCCTACGCCAGCGTGGGTGAGCCCGCATTCGCCTGGGCCGGCAACCTGTGGGTGTGGACGCCGCAGATTCGCGTGGAGCACCGCTGGAGTGTTTCCGAGTCCTCGGGCGTGACCCTGGCGGCCGGGATTCTCGATCCGCTCACCGAATATTTCAACGACACAGAGTTCTACCGCACGCCCACCCCGGGGGAAAGCTCGCGGCAGCCGGCCTTGGCCACGCACCTGGTTTGGAATGGACGCTTGTGGAAGCAGCCGGCGAGCGTAGGCGTGGGCGGTTATTACGAGCGCCAGGCTTGGGGCTTCGACCGCAACGTGGATGCTTGGGCCGGGACTGCCGATTGGGCTCTTCCCTTGGGACAATGGCTGGGGCTCTCGGGCGAGTTCTACCGCGGGCGCGCCCTGGGGGGCTTGGGCGGAGGGGTGTGGAACAGCATTGTGGCCAATGGCAATCCCGATCTCGGCAGCACGCGTATCGCCGGCCTGAACACCGTGGGCGGGTGGTCGCAGTTGAAAATCAAGGCAGCGCCCAAGCTGGAGTTCAACGTGGCCGCCGGCACGGACAACCCGCTGGCCAGCGATCCGCGCCTCTTCCCCAACCCCATGGGTTCGGAGTACGCGGCGTTCGGGCGCAACCAAAGCCTGTTCGCCAATTCCATCTATCGGCCGCGATCGAATCTGCTCATCGCTCTTGAATACCGGCGGCTGCGCACGTATCTTCCGGATGACAGCCGGTCCACCGCCGACCACGTCAACCTGGCGATCGGCGTGGCCTTCTGATGCCATGCGCCGCTTCTTGAACCCGGCGGTTCTCGCGCTGACGGCGGCGATGCTGCCAGCCTCGCCCTCCCGCGCCCAGGATTTTCACGCCAAAGTGACGGTGCAGCGCACCGCCGCGGGCGATAAAGCGGCAGGGAACGCGAACGTGGTGGTCTGGTTGACGCCGGTGGGTTCGAGCCCGCCACGTCCGCCTCTCGTCCGCCCCCGCCTGGTACAGAAGAACAAGCGCTTCGAGCCGCACCTGCTCGTGGTTCCGGTTGGCACTCTAGTGGAGTTTCCCAACCAGGACCCTTTCTTTCACAACGTGTTCTCGCTCTACAAGGGCAAGCGCTTCGACTTGGGGCTGTACGAGGCCGGCAGTTCGCGTTCGGTGCGCTTCGACCGCCCGGGGGTGTCGTTCATCTTCTGCAACATCCATCCCGAGATGAGTGCGGCGGTGGTGGCGCTGGAGACGCCCTACTACGGCATTTCCAATAACGCGGGCGAGGTCCACATCCGCGAGGTGCCGCCTGGACGCTACCGCCTCGAGGTCTGGTACGAGCGCTCTTCGCCCGGGGCTCTCGGCCGCCTGGCCCGGCAGATCAATGTTCCCGGCGAAGGGTCGGTCACGGCGCTTGACGTTCCAGAAGTGGTTGCCGCCAGCGTACCGCACAAGAACAAGTACGGCGCCGATTACGACAAGTCCAGCGGATACAAGCCTGATTAATGTCCGTGATTCGCGCTTCCCGTAGAAACGCAGCATGCTGCGGCTCTGCACGCTGACTGAGATGGATTATCGTGGCGGTGCGCGACCCTAGTTCAGTCCCTCGACCAAATACAAATCGGAGAGCAGTTGCCGCACCCCGTAGACATAGGCCTTGCTGTCCGGGGTGAGCACCACGGGACCGATGAACTCCACCCCTGCTGGATCGCTGGGCATGAGCTCTTTCCAGAGCGTCCGCTGGCCGCTGGGAAGCTCGAGCCGCTGCACTTTCACCGGCGTTTCGCCCGGCCGATCCGCGTACAGGGAGCGTCCATCCGGGCTCCAGGAGATCGGCTCCTCTCCGGCTTCAAAGCCGGCGATGAGCTGCGGTTCTCCGCCCGAGACCGGGTAGAGATATCCCTTCCCCTCGGGGCTGACGCCGGCCACCACCCGCCCATCCGGAGAGACTGCGAAAGCCAGCGCGTTGACGCCCTCGGGCGTGATCGCGCGCGCCTTGCCCCCGGCCACATCCTGCACATACAGTCGCGCGCTGTGACCGGGCTCGGTCCCCGAGAAGACGAATCGCTTGCCGTCGGGAAACCAGCGCGCGGCTACGTGGCTGGCATTCTCGTGGGCCAGCGGCCTCATCTCTCCCGCCCGCGTGGGAAGAAGGAAGAGTTGCGTTGGGTCATCGTTGCGCGTGGCCAGCGCCCACTTTTCGTCGGGGGAAAGGGCCAGGGCTTGCCCATCTCCCAGGCGCACCGCAGGAGAGCCGTCGGTCCGGCGCAGATAAGCGGCGTAGCTCAGCCCGCCGCCTTCGCCGGCTTCAAAGAACAGCATCTGTTTGCCGTCGCTCGACAGGCCGACCGGATACGACCAGTCGAACCAGGCCAGGTCCTGCTCCATACTTCCGCTTGAGGCCGGGCTCATGATGCGCCGCCGAGTATTGCCGCGTGTCACCAGCACCCGGCCATCATTGCGAATGTCTTGCAGCGTCAACTCACCCGGCACCCGCGACACCAGTCGCTGCTTTCCGGCCAGGCTCACCGCGTAGAGAGAGCGATCGATGCCTTCCACCGTGGCCGTGAACCACACCTCATCACCCCTGCGAGCCCAGGCCAGGCCTTGGATGGTCAGCCATCCCGCGGACACAGTGTTGCTCTTCCCCTCGCTGCTCACCACCATCACCGTGCCCCCGTCGTCCCCTTCGATCGGGTGGTAGAGGAAGGCAACCTGGTCCCCCCGTGGGGAGATGCGCGGATGGCTGATCCAGCCGCCGGTTTCGTACAGCACCTTGCCGATGGGATATTCGAGACGATTGCGGCCGTCCACTTCGCGGACTACCGCCAGGTTGTTGCCGTCGGGCGACCAGTCCGCCCACTGCACATTCTCCAGCACCTCGCGCGGCGCTCCCCCGGCCATGGGCACGCGCGCCAGCGTCCCGACGTGAATCCAAGATTTCACTTGCCGACTACCCAGCAGCAGGGCCATCTCCCCTTGGGAGGAGATCGAAAGGATCTCCGCCCCGGTAAGTCCCATCGGGCGCGATTCCGGGCTCTCCGGGCGGGTGGCGAATACTTCCATCGGTTTTCCCTCCCAGGTGGCGCTGCACACAATGGTCTGCCCATCGGGGGCGAAGCACGCCATGCGCAGGATCCCCCGTCGATAGGTGAGCAGGTGATATAGCGGCGGCGAAGTCCGCCCCGAACGCTGGCCCAGCATGAACGCCGCGATGGCCACAGCGGCCAGCGCCAAGGCGAAACCGGCCGCGAGCGGCAGCCATCTCCTCGGGGTCTTGGCTGCGGCCATCCCGGAGGCGGACCGCGCCGCCGTGGCCGCGGGCGTTGCCGCTGAGGTGCGGCTCGATGCCGAGTCAAGATCTCGCTTCAGCCGTTTCAGATCGGTGCGCAAGGCCGAAGCCGAGGGGTAGCGCAGCTCACGGTCCTTCTCCAGCGCGCCGTTGATGATCTCTTCCAGCTTGGGCGGGACCTCCTTGTTCAAGCTCACCGGAGCGGTCGGGGTCTGGTTGAGGATGGCGTTGAAGACGGCTGCCGAGGTGTTCCCGCCGAAAGGCAGGGCGCCCGTCACCATCTCGTACAGCACCACGCCGAAGGAGAAGAGATCGGTACGACCGTCCAGGTCCTCTCCCAGCGCCTGCTCGGGCGACATGTAAGCGACCGTGCCCAGAGCCGTGCCCGGGCTGGTCAGATGGTCCTGGAACCCGACTGTGGGAGCGTTGGAACTGCCCACCGCCTCGGCCACCATTTGCTTCTGCGGGGAGAGTTTGGCCAGCCCGAAATCCAGCACCTTGGCCTGACCGCGGTTGGTGATGAAGATGTTGGCGGGCTTGATGTCGCGATGCACAATGCCGCTCGCGTGCGCGGCGTCGAGCGCATCGCTGATCTGAATGCCCCACTCCAGGGCTTGCGAGACCTTCAGCGCATGCCCTTCGATGCGGTGCTTCAGGGTCGTCCCCTCCAGGCACTCCATCACAATGAAGTGCCGGCCCTGGTCTTCCCCGACATCGTGGATGGTGCAGATGCTGGGATGGTTCAGAGCCGAGGCGGCGCGCGCTTCCCGGCGGAAACGCTCCAGCGCCGGGGCGTCGGCCGAGAGCTCCGGCGGCAGGAACTTGAGGGCCACAAAGCGGCCCAGCTTGGTGTCCTCGGCCTTGTAGACGACGCCCATCCCGCCCCCGCCGAGCTTTTCCAGGATGCGGTAATGAGAGATGGTTTCGCCGGTCACGAGGGTCGCCTTGGTTGGGCGCGAGGAATCTTAGGCTGTGGCGGCGATAGCGTCAACGTGGGAAGGTCTTGCCCAGCTCACATAGCCAATGGCCGCAGTGTTCACTGATGGCAAGTGGGCGGCAAGCCGAGATCAGCGCAATCCATCTCTTGTCGTTCCGCGCCCACAGTTGGATTCGTTGCACCGGGACGGCCAGGTGGCGGTTGGTCCAGTTGTCCGTCGAGTGCCTGACCCGGGGTCAAGGAAGACGCTTGATTTGCGGAGCCTTGGGTGGGTGGCGGGATGTTCGCGACAGCGACAAATTGAATTGTTGCCGGAGCGTTCGCGGCGACAGGCTGCTGCTGCGGAACACCTGGAGCGGGAAGCAGCCTGGTAAGAATCACCTTCTGCACGCCGTCCGGGTTCTCCGGCGACCCCATGATTACGTAGTTCAGGCTGGAACCGTCGAGCAGCGCGGAAATCGCCTGGCGCGCCGATCCCGAGAGGTGTACCGCTACGCGCTCAGTGGCCGCGCCGGGAGGCATCTCGAGTTGCGCGCCGAGCTGGTGGCCTATGGCATTCAGCACCGCCGTGAGGGTCGAGTTCTGCGAGTCGATGGTGAGTTGGCCGTTCTCGTAGCTGACGCGCGGTGGTTCAGCCGGGAGTTGTTCTGGAGTCATGGGCGCGATCGCGACTGGCTCCTGCGGCGGCATCTCCGGTGGTTTGGTGCGGGTGTGGTTCACATGCGCTGTCTTCTTGGCGGAGTGGCCGGGCGCAGCCTCGGTCGTGTTTGCAGGCACGGCCTGCCCCAGCATCGAGAAAGCGGCTAGCGCGAGCAGGACTGCACCCTTCGTGACCAGACGACACACGGCAGAAGCATCAATGAGTTTCATGTCGCTCAACCTCGACCTTCGCAGCGCTATGGGCGTCGGAGGGGGAGTCCCGACGCCCATGTTCGGTTAGTGATGCCTCCTGGAGCCGTTGTCGTATCCGGCGTCACCAGGGGAGCTTTGATCAGTGATGCTCATGCGGCTCGATGTTGAATACTTCGTCCCGAGCCTTGCCGGTGAGCTCAAAGACGTAGGCTCCGGTGCCATAGCGGTCAACGCAGTACACGAGGCCGCGATCATCCGTCGCACAGTTGTTGGTTCCGACCGTGTTGCTGCAAGTCGTCACGCCATTCCGCGTGGCGCAGTTCTGCTCGGTGTATTGGTTGGGGTTCGGGACAAACCACGCAACCTCTTTCGGCTGGAACGGATTGCGAAGGTCCCAGATACGCACACCGCCGGAGAACCATGCAATCGCATTGAACCGGTTCTTGAAGGGAGGATACAGGTCCTCACTGATGCCGTGCGAGCCGAAGCGGGCATCGTTGGCACAGAAGTCGAATTCTCCTTTCCCCTGAAGAGCCGGGATCTGGATGTTGGCTACGGTCTGTGGTTCGCTTGGATAGTTCAGGTCCACAACCCAGGCGATGGCACGCCAGCCCACGCAGCCGTTGTTCGTGCCCTCCGTGCTGGCCAGCCCGAAGTCCTGAACCAGGGGGTTCGTGTTCCCTGGAACTGGTCCGGCTGCCGGGGGGTAGTTCTGCGCGAAGTCAGCCATGGGGATGTGGAGCCATGGCCAGAAGGAGTGCAGACCGAATTCGTAGGACATCTTCTGAACACCGATCTGCCCCGCCAGGATGTCTGCGTCGGTCGCGACCGGATGTCCGAGCGCAAGAATCTTGCTCAGATCGGCAACCTGCAGCCAGCCATCTCCACTTACTGAAATACCGTACGCACCATAAAGTCGTGTGCCGTACACGGGATCAGTGGAGATGACAGTCTCATGGACCATGGCGGGCCTCGGCGTAACAGTGGAACCAGGCGTCTGGCCGACAAGGCCCCAGTCGGTGATGTATTTTGGGTTATAGGGATCGTGGAGGTCGAAGATGGCGATGTTGCACCCGCCACCAGCGCTTACGGTGCAGGCCGA
>DATNJE010000310.1:0-7621 GCA_035604095.1 Terriglobales bacterium | reverse complement strand
TGGGATAATGCGGTTCGAGCAGCGCGCACAGCTTCGCCCACGGCACTACCTGCTCCATTTCCTCCAGAAACTGCGCCCGCCGCGTCTTCTTGCTGTACCGCTCAAAGCCGTTCATCATCGCCAGTGTCCTCTGTCTCATTCTCTGCATTCCACCTGTCCTGCTCGCACTCTATCCTGACCTTCTGTGGAAAGAAGAGAACTTAATCAGAGTCTCCCTAGCTACTCACGCCCGCCGGAACGCCAGCACCGCATTCAGTCCCCCAAACGCGAACGCGTTCGACAGCGCGTACTCCACCTCGGCTGCTCGTGACTGGTTGGGTACGACGTCGAGATCGCACTCCGGGTCGGGCGTAGTGAAGTTGGCGGTGGGAGGAAGGATCGCGTGGCGCAGCGCCAAGACGGTGGCTACCGCCTCCAGCGCGCTGGCCGCACCGAGCGCGTGCCCGTGCATGGACTTGGTGGAACTGACCGCCAGTTTGCCGGCGTGGGCGCCGAAAAGCTGGCGGATGGCGCGGGTTTCCGTGGGATCGTTGCTGGGCGTGCCGGTGCCGTGCGCGCTGATGTAGCCCACAGCTTCCGCGCTGATTTGAGCGTCCTCTAAAGCCGCAGTCATGGCGCGAGCCGGCCCGTCGGTGGAGGGCGTGGTGATGTGGCCGGCGTCCGACGACATGCCGAAGCCGGCAAGCTCAGCGTACACGGGCGCTCCGCGGGCTTGCGCGCGCTCCAGCGGTTCCAGCACCAGCATGGCTCCGCCTTCGCCCAGGATCAAGCCGCGGCGGTCGCGTGAAAACGGGCGGCAGGTGTCGGGAGCGACCACGCGCATGGCTTCCCACGCTTTCAGAAAGCCGAAGCTGAACGGGGTCTCGCTGCCGCCAGCGATTGCCAGTTCGGCGGCGCCCGAGCGCACCATCCAGAACGCCTGCCCGATGGCGTGATTCGAGGAAGCGCAAGCGGTCGAGACGGTGTAGGCCGGCCCCGAGATGCCGAACTCCATCGAGATGTGGCTGGCGCCGGCATTGGGCATGATCCGTGGAATGGTCAGAGGGTGGACGCGCGGGGAGTTGTTGCGGTACACCGCCCAGAACTGCGTATCTTGTGTGCATTGCCCGCCCACCGACGATCCGGTGATGATGGCCGTCCGCTGGCGCAATTCGGGAGTGAAGACGATCCCGGAATCGCGGACCGCCTGGCGGGCTGCGATCAGCGCGAACTGGGCGAAGCGGTCGAGCAGGTCGGCCTGCGCGCGCTCGAAGTGCTGCGCCGGATCGTAATTGCGCACCTCGGCGCCGTTCTGAAACCGCACATTGCTGGTGTCCACAGATGTAATCGGCGCGATCCCGCTGCGTCCGGCGCACAGCGCGTTCCAGAATGAAGGCATGTCGTGGCCGAGAGCGCAGATGACGCCCAGCCCCGTGACCGCCACTCGGCGCGGCGCCATGGTCTATGCAACCGAGGCGGCGGACTGCCCGGAAGCGCCGGCTGCGGCCAGCTTCCTTACTCCCTCGACCATCTCGCGCACGGTGCGAATGGACTTGGCTTCGTCGTCAGGAATGGAAATGTTGAAGTCGCTCTCCAGCGCGAACAGAAGATTGAGCTGGTCGAGCGAGTCCAGGCCGAGATCTTCGAGCGTGCTTTCCAGCGAGACCTGCTCGCGGGGAATGCGCTTGCTGGTGGCGATCACCGATACCACTTTTTCCGCCAGTTCATCGGACATGCTTCCCTGCCTCCGCCGGATGGTCTCGGACGCGGGCCTCCGAGGCTGGCGGTATTGTACATGGCAAGCCCAGCATTTCGCGCCGGCAAAGCGCATCCCTACTGCCTTACCAGCAGCGCCAGGCGCGGGAAGGTGAAGCGCCCGGCGGCGTCATCGATCACGTTCACCTGGCAGGTGTAGAACCCGGGCTTGAGCGACGTGAGCGGAACGTCGAGCTGAAAGACCGCAGCCTTGCGGTCGGGAACATTCAGTTGCTGGGCTTCGACCAGCGGTGTTTCGTAAGTCTTTACCTTGCCGGAAAAGAAGGCGACGTTGGTCAGCACGCGGATGTCCTGCTGCTTCTCTTTGCTCTGCCGCGCGGGATCGTACACCTCGTAATAGAGATAAAGGTGCTGCCCGGAGGAAAACACATGGGTCACATTGGGGATCAGCTCGGAGCCGTCGCGGATGAGCGGGCTTTCGTTGCGGCGCTTGGCCGCGGCGGGCTGGAGCTGGCTGGCGAGCACGACCGAGCTCATCTTCAGCGGTGCAGTCTTCAGCTCGGGGACGATGAGATCGGTCTCGAACGACCCCAGGCGCCCGCTCTGGTTCTCACGTACCACGAACTTCAGGTGGTATTTGCCGGCGGGCAGCACGAAGCCGCTGTTGTACTGCACGTTTTTGCGGCGGACTTCCTGCGATCCCGCCACGTTGAACTTGACGGTGTCGCGCAGCGAACTAATCGGACGCCGATTGCTGCCATCGCTGACCGCTCCGATGACGTCCAGGGTGGCGCGGTCCTGGTCGCCGCCGCGGGTGAATGGAATCTCCGAACCGGGGACCACGAGCGAGATCGGCACGAAGAACTTGTTGTCCGCCAGGCGGAAATAGCCGGTGGCGAGATATACCGGCAGATCGGTGGTGGGCAGGTCAGACGCCAGTTCCTCATCCAACTGAAGCTCTCGTTCCGCACGGTTGGCGTGCTGGAAATCGGCGGGCGCGTAATATCCGCGGCGGTATTCGAGCTTGAGCCCGGGACGTTTCACCTGCACCACAATGCGGCGGAACTTGCCGTCGCGCGCAAGATTCGTGCTGTGATAGCCCAGCATGTAGTAGATCGAAGTGTCTTCCTGCACTCGTTTGAAGACCTGGTTGAAATCGTTGCTGTCGAGGAAGGCGCGGCCGCCGGTGTCGCCGGCCAGCGTGACCAGGGTTTCCTGGGTGGTGAAATTGGAATTCAGCGCGTTCTGGGTGGCGCGACCAGAGTAGGGCGCAATGCCGCGCAGGCTGGCCGACTGCGCCTCGCCGCCAGGAACCAGCGCCTGCAGTCCGCGGATGTCCAGGGTGTAGATGGCGAGGTTGGAGCGCACGGCGGCGTTGATGGCGGCACGCAACTGCGACTGATTCTCGATCCCGGTGCGGTCCATCCCGCTGGAAAAATAAATCAGCGATTTCTTCTGCTCGATGCGGGAAACCGCAGCGGCAACCGTACGCAAGGCTTCCAAGCGGCGATCGGTGTTGAAGATGTTGTACTCGGTATCGTCGGCGGTAAAAGGCGCGCCGGTATCGGGCGTGCCTTCGGTGGTGCCGGTCGAGCCTTCCTCGAAACCCGCGCCGGACGAGGGATTCAGCCGGCCCAGCGCCTGCTTGAGCAGCGCCCGGTCGCTGCTGAAGTCCTGCTCCACGCGCACCGTGCTGCCCAGCGAGACCACCGACACCAGGTCGGCCGGCGCCATCTGCTGATCGATGTACTTCTGGGCAGCAGTGAGGGAGCGATCGATCTCGTCCGGTTGCATGGCGCTCAAATCGAAAAATAGGATGAGCAGACGGCGGTCCTTGAGCGCGGATGGCTGCTGCGGCTGGACTTCCGCCGGCTTCGCTTCGGCCCGAGGCTTGGGCAGGGTAAGCACGGTAGTCTGTTCGGGACCGGCGGCGGTCTCGGGCGCGGCGTCGGTGTTCTCGATGTCGAACGATGTGACCTTCTGCTGCCTGCCGTCCTCGATCACGGTGAAATCGTCGGCGGTGAGGTCGCGGACGAGGGCTCCCTTCTTGTCGCGCGCGGTGACGTTGACCAGCACGACCTCGCTGCGGGCTTTAAGGGTGTAGGGGGTCTGCGACGGCTGCTGCGCGGGCAACGTGCCTGCCAGAAGAACAAAACAGAGCAGGGCCACCAGCGTTTTCCGTGAAGATCGAATTGGAGCGAACTGTTTCATATCAGAACCGGAAGCGCGCCTGCATCTGGATCCTGCGCATGGAGCCGGTGCTGGTCACCTGGCCGAAGCTGGGCGAGCTTGCGTTGGTGTCGATGCCGGTGAACTGCGGGGTGTTGAAAATGTTGGTCATCTGGGCGCGGAACTCTAGCACGCGCACGTCGCCCATGGGGATCACCCTAGTGAAAGCCATGTCGAAGACCAGGCTCCCCGGGCCTTCGATGCTGTTGCGCCCGGCGTCGCCGAAGCTCCCCGCTGGCGGAGCGACGAAGGCGGCAGTGTTGAACCACTCCCCGATAGAAGGGTTGGGCAAGGCGATGGGCTGCCCGGTGAGGTTGGGGCGCAGCGTGCCGTTGACGCCGCTGTTGACCTCGGTGAAACTGCCGATCACTTGGGGACTAAAGGGGAGCCCGGAGGCAATGGTCCAATCGCCACTCCACTGCCAGTCCCCGAAGACATCGCGCAGCACACTCTTGTTGGAAAGCCAGCGCTTGTCATGGCCGAAGGGGAGTTCCATGAGATAGTCGGCGACGAAGCGGTGCCGCTGGTCGAAGCTGGAAAGGCCGCGCTCGCCGGCCAGGTTAGCGGCGTTCTGGGCAACAACGGTCGCGCCGCCGCCGATGGTGGAAGCGTCGTCGATGGACTTGGAAAACGTATAGCTTCCTCCGATGGAAACGCCGTGGCGCAACCGCTTGCGCAGCCGCACGGTCCCGGCATTCGCGGTGGAATCAGCCTGCGAGGTCTGAAAGTAGAACGGGGGAACGCCTTGGTTGAAGAGCCCGCTGGCGGTGCGGTTCGGCGCTTCCAAAACGTCTAGCCGCGTGCCCTTGGTGCCGGTGTAATCGACGTTCAGCAGAAGGTCCGCCTTCAGTTCGCGCTGGATGTTGAGGTTCCAGATTTGGACGTACCCCATACGATAATTGGGGTCCACACCATAATTGTTGGTGATGGTGGTGGGCAGCGCCGGCGAAAACCCGAGGTGGAGCTGCGCTGCCGGTATGCAATTCGGTGCGGACCCGGTCGGCAGACATTGCGTGTTGGTCTGAGTGAAGGAGAATGGAGGCTGGAACGCGAGCTGCTGGGCGATGGCCGAGTACGCACCGGTGTTGTAATTGATGCCGTAGCCGGTGCGCACGACGGTTTTCGCAAATGGTTTCCAGGCGATGCCCACGCGGGGCGCAAAACCGTCGCGATCGGGGCGGACAAGCGTGCTGGGAAGGCCCGCGCCTACGACGCAGGGATAGACAGCACAGAGCTGCGGGCTGCTCCCCGCCGGCAAAACCGGAACTACCGCCGTGAGCCCGGGCGCGACAGTGAGATTCGCGATCAGGTTGTTGATCTCGCTGTACGGCGAGACGTATTCATAGCGCAGGCCGAGGTTCAGGGTCAGGTTGCCGCGGACGCGGTATTCATCCTGCGCGAACAAGTCCCAGGAATTGGCGCGGAAATGATAGTTGTTGTTGCCGACCTGCGCAGACTGGAGGGTGCTCAACTGCGGCAGTCCCAGCAGGAAGTCGGCGAAGTCGTTACCGGTGTTGATCCCGGTGAAGGTGAAGCTGCCGCGGGGGTTGCTGGCGGTCTCGGTGTTTTTCTGGATGCGTCGGAAGTCGCCTCCCCAGCGCCAGGTGTGCTTGCCGTGGCTCCAGATCATGGTGTCGGAAATGGTGAAGGTCTGATCGCGTTCCAGCAGAGGATTGATGTCGTTCAGGCTGGAAAAGTCGCTGAACGAGAGACTGGGGATGCCAAAATCGAAGGCACTTATGGGGGGAAAGCCGTTGCTGATGATCGCGGCAGCGGGGTCGTTGGTGGTTAACGCGTAGAGATTCTGGGTGTGGATGCGGTTGCGATTGAAGTCGAAACGCAGGTTGTTGGTGAGCTTGCCGAAGGAACGGACGTAGCCGACGGGAATGTCGAAGCTGCGCACTGAAGTGGTGCCGCCGACCGAGGGAAAGGGATTGGTCAGGTTGTTTGCCGTCGCATGATAGTGGAAGCCCACGTTCAAGTTGTTGCGCCCGCCACCGCCCGCACCCCTCCCGCCGCCTCCGCCCCGCCGCTGTCCCGGCGTGGCTTTGCCGAAGGAACGGATGATGCGGAGGTTCAGGTCATCCAAATTGCTGACCGCCGTGGTAATGAAGTGGAAGTTCTTGACCGTGCCCGGCAGATTGGGCGAGGGGATGAAATTCAACAAGGCCTGGGCTGAAGGATTGATGGCGAGTACCTGGTTATTCAGCACGCACGGAGGGTTGGGAGGCAGGCACTGGGGGACAGTGGGATTTTGCAACGGGATGGGCGTCCCCTGCCGGTTCACCAAGCCGGTGAAATCCCCGGTGCGCTCGTCCGTAGTACCAGGGAATGTGCCATCGGTGGGCACGGTGGAAAAAGCGTCGAACGGATTCTCGGAACGCGCTCCGTTGTAGTTGACGAAGAAGAACGTTTTCTGTCCGCCGTTGTAGATCTTGGGAATATTCAGGGGTCCGCCGAGCGAGCCGCCGAAGTTGTTCTGCTGGTAGGACGGTTTGGGCTGCGAAACTCCGGTCAGCGAAAAGGGGGAAGCGTCCAGCGCGGAATCATCGACTCGGTAGTAGATCGATCCGTGCGGCTGATTGAAGTTGTAACGGCCGCGGCCGCCGCCGAGCGTGAACGGACCGCCGCCGAAACCACCGCGACCGCCCCCCGGACCTCCGCCGAAACCGCCGGAGCCGCCGCCGAACAATCCGCCTGGCTGATCGCGCATCTCCTGTACGCGCTGGCGGAGTTCCTCGCTGCTGAGGGTGGACCATCCGGAGTTGGCGGTGTTTCCGGTGATGGAGACGGATTCCGTCGCCGCTTCCGCCGACATGCCGGGCACCTGCAGGCCGGCAGGCGCACCCTGGTCGGCTGCGTTGAAGCCGCCGTTCTCGGAGCCAGCGCCGAGTTCCGACTGCATCACCGCCAAGCTCTGGAAGCCGCGGTTGGGAAGCGCGGCAGCCGCGCGCTGCTGCTGGCGTTCGGCGGTCTGCTGCTGTTGCTGGGCGCGGGAGAGAAGCACCAGTTCCAGGTCCACACGCGCGCTGCGGTTTTCGGCGTTGATCACGACTTCGTGAGTGGTGGCGGCGAAGGCGGCCATCTCCGCGCGCACCACGTAGCGGCCGTTGGCGGTGAGGTGCAGCGCGTAGCTCCCGTCATCCCCCGTGGAGGTGACCACCTTCTGGCCGGTCAAGGTGTTGGCCGCGGAAACCGTCACGCCCGGCAAAGGCATGCCTCCCGATTTCACGATGCCACTGACGTTGCCGCCGGCCGCGGGCGGAGTCTGCGCCGCCGCCGATGCGCAGACCAGCATCAGCGCAACGGCAGCCGCCATCAGGCAGACATTGTTCGGGCGCGGGTTTCGCGTCGAGGACATCAAAGGGCGTTGCTGGAGCTAGACGAATTCCCAGGCATCCGGTTGACCTCAGTGCCGGTCGGGCGAGCCCTGGGGGGGAGGCATCTCCATCGGCTTGGCGTCACCCCAATTCAGCACCGCGGCAACAAAGCTCCCATTCTTGACCTCGCCGCGGCCAAACACGTGATCGCCGGGCTTGAAATCGGCGAGCGTGATGCTCTGGTCCTGCTTGCGGAACGAGGTGTTCTCATCCACCAGGATGGTCTGGGTCTGGCCATCGACGCGCAAGATAGCCAGGCTGGTGCCGTCGATCGCCTTGATCTCGCCGGCGATGAAGCGCTTGCCCAGGCCCTCACC
>DATNJE010000309.1:0-14068 GCA_035604095.1 Terriglobales bacterium | reverse complement strand
ATGACCATGGCTTCCGTGACCTCGCTCACCAGCAGGATGGCCACGACTTTGCCGTTGCGCGACGTGGTCTTGACGTTGATCACGCCCTTGCCGCCGCGCGACTGCAGGCGGTATTCCTCCACCGGGGTGCGCTTGCCGTAGCCGTTCTCGGTGACGGAAAGGATCAGCGAGCCGGACTCCTCGCTTGCGGGCACGCCCTCAGGGGCTAAAGCCCCTTCCGTGGGGGCGGTTTCTTCGGCACGACTAAAGTCGTGCCCCTTCACTAGTTTCTCGGGGGCTGAAGCCCCCTCATGGGAGGACTGCTTATCGGCACGACTCAAGTCGTGCCCTCCCACCCCGCCTTTCGGCGTGATCGCCATGCCGACCACGTAATCGGTGTCGTCGAGATCCATGCCGCGGACGCCGTAGGCCGGGCGTCCCATGGGGCGCACGTCCGCCTCGTCGAAGCGGATGGCCATGCCGTCGTGCGAGGCGAGGAAGACAATCTCCTGGCCGTCGGTCAGCTTGGCGCCGACCAGCTCGTCGTCCTGCTCGATGCCGATGGCGATGATGCCCCGCGACATCACGTTGCTGAAGTCCTTGAGCGGCGTCTTCTTGACCGTGCCGTTGCGGGTGGCGAAGAAGACGAACTTGGTCTCGTCACCGAGGTCGCGCACGTTGAGGATGGCGCGCACCGACTCGCCCGGCTGCAACGCCACCAGTTGATTAATGGCCTTGCCCTTGCCCGCCGAGCCCACGTCGGGTACCTCGTACACCTTCAGCCAGTAGACGCGCCCGGTGTTGGTGAACACCAGCAGGTAAGCGTGCGTGGAGGCGATGATAAGGCGCTCGACGAAGTCCTCTTCGCGGGTACGCATGCCGATGCGCCCCGAGCCGCCGCGGCGCTGCGAGCGGTAGGTGGCGATGGGCGTCCGCTTGAGGTAGCCGGAATGCGAGAAGGTGACCGCCATCTGCTCGTCGGCGATCAGGTCTTCGAGCTGCAGCTCGACGGCTTCGTCCAGAATCTGCGTGCGGCGCTCGTCACCGTAGTTCCTCCTGATCTCTTCGAGCTCCTTGACGATGACCCCGCGCAACTTCTTGTCCGAGCCCAGGATGGATTCGTAGTCGCCGATCTTCTCGCGGACTTCTTTCAGTTCGTTCAGAATCTCGTCGATGGAAAGCCGCGTCAGGCGGTGCAGTTGCAGTTCGAGGATGGCGTCGGCTTGCTTGGCGTCGAACGGATTCTCGGGGCGTTTGCCGCGGCCGATCGCGACGTCCGACTTCTTCCCGCCGACGTTGACCTCGATGGTCTTGCCGCCGAAGTAAGCGACCAGGTTGTCGCGCGCATCAGTGCGGTTGGCGCTGCCGCGGATGATGGCGATGACGTTGTCGAGATGGTCGAGCGCGATCCGGTAGCCTTCCAGGATGTGCTCGCGCTCGCGCGCCCGCTCCAGCAGGAACGAGGTCCGGCGCCGTACCACGTCGACGCGGTGATCGATGAAGTGCTGGATGGCGGGGATCAGGCCCATCTCTTTGGGCTGCCCGTTCGCCACCGCCAGGAAGATCATGGAGAAGTTCTCCTGCATCTGGGTGTGCTTGTGCAGGTTGTTCAGGATGATCTGCGGCTCGGTCCCGCGCTTGAGTTCGATGACGATGCGCATGCCGTCGCGGTCGCTCTCGTCGCGGACGTCGGAGACGTCGTCGAGCGTCTTGTCGTTCACTAAATCGGCGATGCGCTTGATGAGCGTGGCCTTGTTCACCTGGTAGGGAATCTCGGTGACGATGATCGCCTGTCGCTCGCGAGTGATGTTCTCGATGGCGGCCTTGGCCCGCATGACGAAGCGTCCGCGCCCGGTCTTGTAGGCTTCGGCGATGCCGCTGCGCCCGTGGATGAACGCGCCGGTTGGGAAGTCCGGGCCTTTCACCAGCTTCAGGATCTCACCCAGCGGAGTCTGCGGGTTGTTGATCAGGGCGATGGTGGCGTCCACGATCTCGGTCAGGTTGTGCGGCGGGATCTTGGTGGCCATGCCCACGGCGATGCCGTCCGACCCGTTGATCAGCAGGTTGGGTACCTTGGTAGGCAGAACGACCGGCTCGACCGTGGTGTTGTCGAAGTTCTCGACGAAATCGACGGTATCCTTGTCGATGTCCGCCAGCATCTCCTCGGCGATGGCGGTCATGCGGCATTCGGTGTAACGGTAGGCCGCGGGCGGATCGCCATCCACCGAGCCGAAGTTCCCCTGGCCGTCCACCAGCGGATAGCGCAGCGAGAAAGGCTGCGCCATGCGGACGAGGGCGTCGTAGAGCGCGGCGTCGCCGTGCGGGTGATACTTGCCCAGGCCTTCGCCGACCACCTTGGCGCACTTCACGTGCTTGCGGTTGTGTAGCAGGCCCATGTCGTGCATGGCATAGAGGATGCGCCGGTGCACTGGCTTGAGGCCGTCGCGGATGTCGGGCAGCGCGCGCCCGATGATCACCGACATCGAATAGTCGAGATACGAGCGGCGCATCTCGTCTTCGATATTGATGGGAACGATGTTCGCGGCGCCCGGACCGCTGGGCGTCATGCCGCCGCCATCGCCGGGCGGCGTCAGGGGGAGTTGCGGATCTTGGGGATCGTCAGCCATTTCGAATCAGTTCTCAGTTGCCAGTTGTCAGTTAAAAAACCGAGATCCTTCGACTCGGGTTTCCCGCGCCGGAGAAAGCGCGCGGGAGCCCTCCCTCGCTCAGGATGACAAGGTGCCTCTCTTGGGTCTTACTTTCTCCGAGTGGGCGTTTTGGGGTGCAAAACCTCGTGCGGTAGAGCATCACATCCGGGGCCGCACGATATGTCGTAACTGCTTGCATCTACAGGAAGTTACTCACAGGAGACTGTCTGCATTATAACACGGCTCGGGGGCGAGATTTCCTAGGGCACAATGAGCCGGCTGCCGGCTTCAGCGGGGGCGACCACGCCCGATTTTTCGGGGAATTGTGCGAACAGAAAATCCAGAAACGCGCGCGATTTCAAACGGCCCGAGGTGCGTCCGTGCGCCATCCGTACCATGAAGACCAGCGCTTCCAGCGCTTCGCTGTCCTTCAAGGTCGCGTAGCCCAGGTGCTTCTGCTCCAACTCGCGGTACTGGGCGATCATCTTCTCTAGCTCGGCGACGATCTGCTGCTGCGGCACGCTGGCGACGGCTGTCTCGTAGTAGAGGCCGGAGCCGGTGAGCGTTTGGTACTTCTTGGCCAGGGCGGTGATGGCGGCGATCGCGTCGCGGTCATTGAGGGAGCGGTCAGCACGGGCCATCTTGGCCACGGCATGGCTCAATCCGACCAGCAGCGGCTCGCGATCGTAGATGAAGTTCTGCCGGACTTCCACCTTGGGAAACAGCGCCTCCTGGTCGAGTTCCGACATGGGCCGCGGCCGCTCGTTGCGCCGCGCCTGCTGCAGATACTCGCAGGTGGAGCGACAGTCGAGCGTCACCTCGCGCTCCCGCCCGCAGCAGACCGGGCAGATGCGTCCATGCACCGCTGGACAGAAGCGCTTCTCCTTACGCATTTCGCAGATGGCACAGGCCATGACGTTTCAGGTTTCACGTTTCAAGTTTCACGTTGGAACGTGGAAACTTCTACGATAGCAGGTTTTCCCCGCGCCCGGCGCGGGGCCGCAGCCTGCACCATTGGCTGTGCAAAAGACAAGGATGTGGAAAACCCGCTAAAAATGCGGCTCCGACGCTTCTCTTTCCGCGCTCTCTTGTATATGATGGGTGCGGTTCAAGCGGCACTGCTATTCGACTTCACCCACGTTCGAAGGAGGAATCATGGCGACAATGACCAAGACCCAGCTCGTGCGCCACCTGGCCGAAGAGCTCGAGGTCAACAACAAGTCAGCGGCGGCGTTCCTGGAAACTCTGGCCGCCACTGCTATCAAGGAAACCAAGAAGAATGGCGTCTTCGTTCTGCCCGGCCTGGGCCGCCTGAAGAAAGTGCAGCGCAAGGCCCGCATGGGACGCAATCCCCAGACCGGCGAGCCTATCAAGATCGCTGCCAAGACCACCGCGAAGTTCTATCTGGCGAAGGCGGTGAAGGACTCGATCGCGCCGAAAAAATAGTCCACGAGTTCACATCAAACGAAGGGCCGGCTCACGTGGCCGGCCTTTTCGTTTTCGGCGAGCAGCTTTTGGCTCGCGACTTACGACTTGCGGCTTACTTCAGAGGAGAATCATATGAAGCGCCTTGTCCTGGTGTTGGCTTGGCTGGCTATCGCTGCACTCTCGGCGTGGCCGCAAACCTCGACGCAGCCCCCGGCGCAGCCGGGCCACGATCACGCCCAGAGTCATGCTTATCTCGATGAATCCATGCCGTCCTCCTGCAAGCAGATGATGGAACAACATGTGGCCGAGATGAAGGCTACCTCGCAGACCCTGGCCACCAACCTGGCGCAATTGAAAGCTACGTTGCCCCTGATCAACAACGTCAATGAGCGCAGCCGCTGGCAGTCGAATATCGCTATGTGGCAGGCGCTGGCCGACCATTTCAGTCACATGGCGCAGCACGCCGAGCACATGCAGGCGATGGGGATGGGCTGCGGCATGATGATGGGCCACAGAATGATGATGGAGCACGGCACGAACGATGCCCACGATAAGCCTACGCCGCCGGCTAAGCCGCAGTAGGGTCAGGATTGCTCGCGCCGCTCCGAACCGCGAGGAGCTTCCCGCGACACGGCGGAAAGCGTGCCCTTTTGCGAGAGTTCTCTAAGAGGGGTTCGGGAAAGGCGAAGCGCAGGTGGGGGCCAGGCGAAGGTTTCCCGATCAGCAGAGGGATGCATCGGGCGCGATCCCGCGCGAGTCATGCCAACCGGGCATGCAGCGTTAGCTGCTCCGTTTGTTTTCAGCCTGGGCTTGCGGCCGCTCGCGCTCGTCCACGTGGTTGTGCTGGCCATTGGCCAGTTCCCCCTGGTTCACGTGCTGCCGGCACCAGAAGCATATGACGATCGGTTCCATAACATACCAACCTCGATGGTACGAACAGATCATCGCTCCCATTGTCCTTCCGGCCAAGTAACACGGGTAATGCCAGGGCATTACCGTGGGCCACAGGCGAGGGTACCGGAGTTTGCAGGCGGGATAAGGAATCTTCGCCAGTGGCCGAGGCGATGTGGCGGCGCGGCGGGGCGATGTTAGCTGCCCACGCCCAGCAGGAGGTTTCCTTCGGCGCCGGCCGCATAGGTGATGGTGGTGCGCTTGCCAGCAGGCAGGACATTGCGCAGGTCACCGCTGAACACCAGGGTCTTGCCGGGCCCGCCGTTGGCCGGGCGGAGCGTCACCAAGGATTTGTCCGGGCGGCCGACTTCGGTTTCGTAGAAAGCCACCGCTTCCACCATGCCGCTCTCCACGTGGGTGCCGGCGGCGGTGCTCACGATGCGGGATGCGCCGCCGCCCGCCGCCCGGCCCGGCTCGCCCGCGGCCTTGCGCCGCGCCAGAAGCTCCAGCGCGATGTTCAGGAAGAAAATCCCGGACATGGTGAGCAGGATCAGGCTCATGAACAAAGCGTCGACGGTAAGCCCTGCCTGTCGGATATTGCTGTTCGCGAGGATGTAGGCGATGCCCAGCAGCGGCAGCAGTCCCAGGATGCCCGAGATCAACAACACG
This sequence comes from Terriglobales bacterium, assembly GCA_035604095.1. Lineage (GTDB taxonomy): Bacteria > Acidobacteriota > Terriglobia > Terriglobales > Acidobacteriaceae > JAHFUA01. The sequence continues at coordinate 8,453 of DATNJE010000309.1, read as the reverse complement.
GCCATAGGCGCCTCGTCGGAAGGTCAGGAATGCGATAGAAAATGGTGCTCTTGCCCACCAAAACTCTGCCTGAATCTTGTACCTGAGCCAACGGCCGGATGGCAATAGCCGTGGGCATTCCCGCGGGTTCAGCGAGCCGGCGATTGCGGGAGCTGTGGCTGCTTGTGGAAGACCTTGCGCTGGATGTCGGGCCAGAATTCCTGCATCAGGCCGCCAGCGCTGCCATACGCCAGCGCGATCGCCGAGCGGCTCATGGTGAGCCCGAAGCCCCGGTCGGTGGAGGGATAGTAGACATTGGAGAGCGAGCCGGTGGTAAACGCCCCTAGCGCGTTCGACCAGTTGAAGGAGCGCCCGCCCGCGTCGGTGTGGCAGACAAACTCCTGAGCCAGCGAGTAGCCGATGCGATGCTTGATGCTACCTTCTCCGCTGCGGAAGTAGCGTGGGTCTTCCTTGAACAGCGTCGGATAGACGGCATTGCTGAAAAACTGGCCGGAAGCCTGGTCGGCGAAGGTTGCGCCATAACGCTTGCCATATCCGGCGGCGCCCTGGCCGTAGCCGGAGAATTCATTGGTCGCCTGGCTCAGTCCGGCCTGCGCCCCGGCGGCAACGAAGGTGAAGGGATCGGTGATCTGCTTCGCCGTCAAGTGAAACTTTTCGCGCGTGGTGAGCGGGCGCGCGTTCTGCCGGCTGGTGACCGCGAACATGGGTACCACACCCAGCATCCGCTGCGATTGCTCCTGCTTTTGGACCTGTTCTTCGGGCGCGCTGGGCAACTGCGCCGCCTGATCCTGGACGTTGGGGGTCGAGTTGCTTGCCGTCGTAGTCTGTTGCGCAGCGCTGGAACACCAAAACCCGGCAATCAAAACCAGCAAAAGAATCCGGCCCGAAGAAACCATCAGTCCTTGCCCCCTCCTAGAATCAACCCGACCCCGGCACGTAAGTCTCTACTTTACCTGCATTTGATGCCGTGGGGAAGGCCCGGCGAGACAGCGGCTGTTGTCATTCGCTCAGTGTACGGATTTCGACCCGGGGCTGGACTTTGGAGAATTGTCGCCAGGGCGGTGCCGGGATATATCTCTGTGCATGGGCTCAGCCGAACGCCGCGTTTTGCTTACCTGCGCGGAAGGGCACGAATGGTGGGTCAAAGTCCTGAGCGACAGCCCTCCCCAGCCTCAGCTTGTAGTCTGCCCCCTGTGCCAACAGACCTGCGACGTGCTCCTGCCCATGATCGTGAAGGTCGAGGCGCTGCTGGCGACCGAGCGATAGTTTCCTAGCTCTTCACGACTCTAAGGTTGTTGGTCACGGAAAAGACCCCGGAGACGCCGTTGGCGCGAAGCCCGGCCATATCCTTGTCGGCCTGGCTGTCCACCACGCCCTCGAGCGTGACGTGCCCGCCCTTCACGATGATCCGGATGGGCTTGATCACGCCCAGGCTGTACTTCTCCAGCGGCCCATAGCCGTAGATGGCACGGAATAAGGCCCTCCGCAGGCGGTCGTCGTTGGGGGAAAGCGGAAGCACCTCAATCTGGTTGTCGACCTCTTCCACCCCCTCGATTCCCTTCACTGCTTTTTCCGCATCGGTCTTAACGGTCGGGTTCGTTACCTGCCCCAGCAACGTCACCTTGTAGCCGTCTACCCTGAAGGCGAGATTGTCGAAAACGTTGACAAATGGCAGCATCACCAGCTCGTGGCGTACCTCTTTCTGGATGCGCTCGGCGGCGCGCTCCGACACCTGACGCTCGTCTGCCGAGAGCATCAGCGCGGTGAAAACCGCCAGCACCAGGAAGTGAAGATGTCGTAGCCGCATGGCGTCCTCCGGCGCGGAAGTTGCTATTTTTTCTTTCCCCCGAAGAGCCCGCCCAGCTTGCCGCCGACGGGGTTCTGCTGCAGATTGGGAATTGCGCCCTTTACCATGCCGCCGACATCGGGCACGAAGGTGGGCTGTGAGGTCGTACCCTGGATCATGAAGGGGATTCCCCCGCCTTTGCCGCCGCCCGGCGCAGACATGCCTTTGGTCATCTCGCCCATAGCGCCACCCGACAGGGTCGCTAGCATGTGAAAGTTCAGCGCATTGCTGCTGCTGACGGTGCCGTTGCCGGTCAACTTTCCGATCGACGGGACTACGATATCGAGATTGTCGGCGCGGATGCCTTCAGGGGCCACCCGCACATTGGAGCTGAGATTCTCGATGAGCGTATCTGAAGAGTTGCTCTTCAATCCCGCGAGCGCGGACAACCCCTTCATCTTGGAGGCCAGGTCGTATCCTTTCAGGTGGGTGTTCGAGACCTGTGCCGTGCCGGTGGTGACCAGGCGGTCCACGGCGCCCTCCAGCGCCAGATTAATGTTGATGGTGCCACCCTCCAGCGAGGCGCCCGATGGCAGGCCGACGCCGACTGCCGGCAACAGTCCTTCGATGTCCTTCACCGGCAACTGCGAGCCGTTCACCTTCATGTGCACCACGGGAGAGGTGCCGTGCAGATCGTAGCTGCCGGAGAGTCGCACCGTGCTGCCTCCGGTAACAATGTCGCCGCGGGTGAGCACGCCGGCTTCACTCTTAAGGTCGTAGTCGGAGGCGTAGTTTAAGCTGACCGCCGGCTTGGCCGGCGACCCTGCCGGCACCACGCGCAGCTTGTCTACCGTCGCCTGACCTTCCGCATGCGCGGTGTGGCCGTCGGACTTGACCGTTCCCTTGTAAGCGAGCAGGCCCGCGATCCCGGAAGCCGGATCGATGAAGCCGGTCGACGCCAGGTCCATGTTGTCAATCGAAACCTGGGCCTGGAGCGGCGTGAGCGCGGCATCGGTCTGGTTGATAGGACCCGCGGTGCCCTCGACCTTCAGCTTGCCGCCGCCCGGCGTTTTCGCCTCCGCGGTGAAGGGGATGGGCGACTCATAGGAGATGTTGCCGGCCACCAGGCTCACGCCCTCGTAGATGGAAGGCTTTTCTCCCGGCTTCTCGACGGTCACCCGGCCATTGCTGATCTTCAGCTTCTCCACCGAGAAGCTGCCGCCTGCCGCGGACGTCGATGATTTATTTCCGCCCCCCAGGCTGGAGAAGTTCCACTGGCCGGAAGGCGCGTGTACCAGCGTGAGTTCCGGCTGGTCAATGGTGATGCCGGTCACCTGCACGGAGCGAGAGAAGATCAGCGGCAGCAGCTTGACCCCGACTTCCAGCTTTTTCGCCTTGAGGAAGGGACCTTTGCTGAACCCGGGATCATCGCTGATGGCGATGTCGCCGGCGGTGACGCCGCCCGCGAGCAACGACAGGCTCAGTCCTCCGATCGTGACTTGCCGTCCCAGCGACGACTGCAATTGCGATTGGATCGTGGGACGGAACGAGTCTGCGTTCACCAGAAAGGGAACGGCGACGATGATGACGACCAGCACGCCCAGAACGATGAGAACAACCAGGCGACCCTTCGACACACAGACCTCCTCGACCGCCTGAGGGAGAGCGGCAAAATGCTAGCACTGGGTCGGGAGAAGGAGCAAGGAACGGTGGGAGGCCTTCCGGCAAAGCACAGTCAACAGACGCACTTGGCGAAAGCGGCCGAGGGTGGGCACCCGAATCAACCGCCGCAGGCCGCCGCCGCGCGCGCCGCTCGCACCAGCGCCAGGGTGGTGACGTCGTTTTCCGTTTCCTTATGCCGCCACGAACTCTCGGTGAAGGTTTTCACCGCGCCCAGCACCTGGGTACAGAGGTCGTGGGCGTTCTGGAAGGAAGTCTTCGAGACGCATTCCGTCAGGCGCTCGATGCCGTATTCCTTGGAGCCCGCCTTCGACTCCACCAAGCCGCGGGAGACCAGCAGCAGGCCCGCTCCCGGCTCGATGGCGGTGATCAGCGCGTCGTGCGTGGCATGGGAGAACAGCCCCAGCGGGAAGCCGTTGGCCTCCAGGCGCGTGACCCCTTCGTTGTCCTTGAGCAGGGCAGGGGTGTGTCCGGCATTGATGTAGGTCAGGGTGCCGAACTCCTCCTCATAGCAGCCCAGGAACGCGGGCGCACAGCGCACCCCTCCCGCAGCCTGGATGATGACTCGGTTCAATTCGATCAGCAGCGTGGGCAGGGCATCGGCCTCATTGACGTCGTCGGCGCGCAGCAACTCCGCGGCCATGGGGTGCATGCGCTCCTGTACGGCGGCGGCGATGTCCAGCGCTTCCTCGCGTTTTCCCGCCACGTCCAGCAGCAGGAAGACGAGGCGCCGCGAATCGGTCACCAGGAAATCGTAGAAATCGCCGCCCACCCGGGCCGCGCGGTACAGGGCGGAGATCGACGAGCTCCCCAACTGGGGAACGGGCGTGGATTGGGGACGCCGAAGAGTACGTTGCGGAGCTGCATTGTGGAACGGCAGTTTCATGGCATGGGTGCCGGAAGAAGCCGAGAGTACCACAATTCGCGCCGCCTGCACCGGGTGAAAAGTGTGCGCGCACCCGGGTGAGCCTCCCTCGGGAAAGGTGACAAGACCGCCCTGCCTGGAGCATGCTAGGGCAGATGCGGGGTGCGCTTTTCACATCGGTTCTGCTGCTGGTCGTGAGCGCAACGACGGCGGCCGGAGTTCCGTCCGAGAATCCCGGCCCGGCGGTCACGCTCTACCGTCAACTGCGCGACCTGGGGCTGGACTCCGCGCGGGTGTACCAGATCCGCAACGCCGACTTGGACCGCGGCGAGATCCATATCACCCTGAACAGCGGAACCATTGCCTTCAGCCAGAGCGTGGAAGGGCGGGTGACCGGGGCGTTTTTCGACGGCGACGGCGAAATCCTGCTGGTCCCGCCCAACCCGGTGGAGCGCACCTCGATGGCGCTGTTCTTGGGCACGCCCATCCTCGAGGAAAGGTTCTCGACCGCGTTCTTTCGCTTCAGCGACGACACCTTCGAGCGCCTCCAGCCGTCGCTTCGTCCGGCCGAGGAAACGACAGAGTTCCTCGCCCGCTGGGAACCGATCTTCCGCGAGCTTTGCGTATCCGATGCCTTCGAGCTGCTGCACTTCCTGACGTGGCAGGGCGGACCCTCCGATGCGACTCCGGGGACCGTCTGGCACGCCCGCCTCGCCGGCCTGCACCTGGGACCGTTCGATGTCTTGTTCGACACCGAAAGTGCCGAGCAAATTTCGGTGGGGCAGAACAACTACGTGAACGGAGCGCAGATCTTCGACGTCTGGGCTTCGTTCGCCAGCCGGAACGCCCGCGCGGCTCCCTCCGGGGAACGTGATGCCACCAACGAACTGGGGCGGGGCAGCTTCCGCATCGCCGCTTCCAGGATACGTACCCACATTCTGCCGTCGCGAGAGCTGGAGGCGGAGGCGCAGCTCACGCTGGAGGCCACCCGCAGCGGCGCCCGCACCCTGGTGTTCGAGCTGTCGCGCTATCTCAAGATCAGCTCGGTCGAGGCTGACGACACGCCCGTGGAGTTCATCCAGAACGAATCGCTGGAGGGCGGCGACCTGGCCCGCCGCGGTAACGATCTGGTGGCGGTGATTCTGCCCCGCCCGCTGCGCACGCGGGAAAAACTGGGACTGCGCTTTCACTACAGCGGCTCGGTGTTGTCGGAGGCGGGCAGCGGGCTGATGTACGTGGGCGCGCGCGGTATCTGGTATCCCAACGTCGGCCCCGCCATGACGGATTTCGACCTGGAGTTCCGCCATCCCGCAGGCTGGACGCTGGTCGCGACCGGCAAACGGGTTTCGGCGGAGACCTCGGGCGGCGAGCAGGTGTCGCGCTGGGTTTCGGAGCGGCCCATCCCGCTGGCCGGCTTCAATCTCGGCAAGTACGTGGAGGTGCGTGCCAGGGCCGGGGAAACCGCGGTCGAGATCTTCGCCGCGCGCGGGGTGGAGAGCTCGTTCCCGGAAGCCGCGTCGAAGCCCATGGACGCGCCGCCCCTGCCACCCTTCCGGCGACGTGCTCCCAACATGATGGCCCCACCCCCGCCAACGCCTTCCGCCGAAGCTCAGGCGGTGGCCCAGCGCTCCGCTCGCTCCTTGGAATTCTTCTCGCGGCGCCTCGGCCCCTTCCCCTTCAGTTCGCTCGCGGTCACGCAAATGCCCGGCTCGCTCAGCCAGGGATGGCCGGGGCTGGTCTTCCTTTCCAGCTATGCCTTTCTCAATGCTGCGGAGCGGGAGCGCCTTCACCTCACCCGCTACGAGAAGCTGCTGTTTGGCGAAGTGGTGCAGGCGCATGAGACCGCACACCAGTGGTGGGGGGATGCGGTACTGTGGAAAGGCTACCGCGACTTGTGGCTCTCGGAAGCTCTTGCCAATTATTACGCCCTGCTGGCCCTGGAGCAGGAGAAGCCGGATGCCTTTCGCGCCGTCCTGGAACAGTACCGCCAGGACCTGGCGCGCAAATGGCACGACGGCTCTCCGATAAAGGACGCCGGACCGGTCACCCTCGGCCATCGCCTTACTTCGTCGCGGCTCCCCGAAGCCTACGAGGTGGTGGTCTATGGCCGCGGCACCTGGCTTCTCCACATGCTGCGGGAGATGTTTCGTGACGCCGACCCGGAGAGCGCCGATCCGGATGCACGCTTCTACCAGGTCCTGCGCGGCGTGCGCGAGCGCTTCGACGGCCGCGCGTTTTCCACCCAGGATTTCCAGAAAGCCTTTGAGGAGGCGCTGCCCGGCTCGCTGCGCTATGAGGGGAAGAAATCACTGGCCTGGTTCTTCGACGAATGGGTGAACGGCACGGCGCTGCCGCGCTTTCAACTGGCGGGCGTCAAGTTCTCGCGCAGGAACGGCAGCCTGATGGTGACCGGAACCGTGTTACAGAAAGATGCGCCCGACACACTGGTGACTTCAGTTCCGCTCTATGCCACCACGCCGGGCGGCAAGCCCGTCTACCTGGGACGCGTTTTTGCCGACGGACCCGAGACGGAGTTCCACCTGCCGGCGCCTGCCGGAGCGCACAGCTTGGTGATCGACCCGCGCCAGACCGTGCTCACGCGCCCTTAAAGCCCGGCTCTGCAGGTCGGTGGATTCCGGTATAATGGCGGTGCCCACGTTGGTGTCCGCACGCCGGAGAGGTGGCCGAGTGGCTGAAGGCGGCGGTTTGCTAATGTGTCCTTTTGCACGAGCAATTTCTCTTCCAAGCTCCGTAAAGTGTTGATTCCCCGTAAATCGATCTCACGAAACTAGGCCACATTCGACGTTCGGAGCCGACGTTTGCTCTGTCCCGTGCAGTAAACTGTGCAGTAAGAATTTGATGCCGTATTTCGCTTTTCTTGCGTCTTCACCGGAAGGTAGGCGCGTCGTTTCCGCGGTGGGGGATCGTACTTGCGCGGGCGAGTTCCGGCACAGGCCGGCCAGCCGGAATTTGACACCTTGCCTTGGGAACCATGCTCTGGAAGGTACCGGCCATGCCGCATCGCCGCGGTGTTCCTGGTAGTTTTACGGCAGTTTAAACTACCAAGCTACTGATTCTGCACAGTCTTGTTCCGCCATCGACGTCGCGGCAAGGACCCGAAAATGCCCGAAAATGCCCCCTGATCCCCCCTCGGCCGGGAAGGACGGCCGGTACACGACTTTCGACTTCAGTACATCGTTAGCAAATCGTTGGCTCCGTGAGGCTTAGTCGCCTGCAAGAGCCGAGATTCTTGCACTTTTTGGGAGCGGCGTGGGCCGGGGAAAGCAGGTTCTCAACCCTCCGTCCGTGCCGTCTCCCGGTCGCGAAATGTGAGAATCTGACCATGTAACCGCCTTCCGCGAGGAAATCCCCATCTCGGCGCTGCCCGTTGCTCCTGCGGCTTCAGAGCCACGAAGACAGGGGCTTTAAACGACCGCGGACGAGTTCCTGACCGACGAGATCAGCGTCCAGACGGTTCGTAGGGGGATCTGTCTGATGAGCCGTCCTTCGCCTTCGGGCTCTCCTAACGTCGGACTCCAGACTACGATTCGACTCTACCGGCGCAACCGGCTTCAGGATCGGCGACGACTCGGCGACCGACAGGATCGAATGACCAGCCTGCGAGGAAGATTGGGAAGACGTCACACCAGTCAGTGACCGGCAGCACAGACGTTTGGTCTGCGTTCTGACCTAATTGTGCGTCGCAAATTGCCCCACCGAAGTGAAGCTCTCCCACCCAGAGGAACGCACACACCCTGAAGAGGCGGGATCGTGTGTTCCGCGAATGAGGCAGGAGGAGGATGCCATGATCTTTGGTGAACCGCCGATTGGTACTGTTGAGTTGGCGGCGTTCGTCATCGTCCAAATCGAGAAGCGCGCTGCCGAGAGTATGGCCGCAGGGATGCCGGAATTAAAGAAACTGGCCGAGAGTAGGGAAGCATGGTCGCGGGCAGTACTCAACGACCTCGCTGAACTCGGCAAGAACTCGAAGTTCCGCGTATCGCCGGATCCTGCAACAGGTCAGGGCGAGTATATGCACGATCTGATCTGGCGACTCCAACTTCCACGCAGCGACATCGTGCTGGCCGTCGAGTCGGGATGGAGCTACATCGACGACGTACT
>DATNJE010000308.1:0-4546 GCA_035604095.1 Terriglobales bacterium | reverse complement strand
ACCCACAAGAACGACCACGCGTCCCGGCGTGGCCTATTGATGATGGTCAGCAAGCGGCGTCGCTTGCTCGACTACCTGAAGACCTACGATTCCGAGCGCTACAAAGACGTCATTCAGAAACTGGGCATTCGTAAGTAACGTCTCCCCAGGCTCGCAACGTACAGGTTGCTGCGGCACCGGTGTAGCCGCAGCCTGAGTTCTTGTTGAAGTTCGATTGCGCTTCCCACCCTGTGAAGGCCTTCGCGATACGTCCCGGAGACGCTCCTGAGGAAAGGACCCCATCATGAAACATGCAACCACCGTCGAGCTGGCCGGCGGCAAAACCATTTCTTTTGAAACCGGACATCTGGCCAAGCAGGCCCACGGTTCCTGCGTAGTGCGCGCCAACGATAACGTGGTGCTGGCCACCGCCTGCGCCAACCCCGATCCCCGCCTGGGCATCGATTTCTTCCCCCTGACGGTGGACTACCGCGAGTACACCTACGCCGGCGGGCGCATTCCCGGCGGCTTCATCAAGCGCGAAGGACGGCCGACGGAGAAGGAGATTCTCACCAGCCGCCAGATCGACCGCCCCATCCGGCCGCTGTTCCAGGAAGGCTTCCGCTGCGAAACCCAAGTGATCGCGCTGGTGCTTTCGGCGGACACCGAGAACGATCCCGACGTGGCCGCCCTCAACGGCGCGTCGCTGGCGCTGGCGGTGTCCGACATCCCCTTTAACGGCCCCATTGGCGCGGTGCGCGTCGGCCTGCTGGAAGGGCGCTTCGTCATCAACCCGACGTACCAGGAGATGCGCGACAGCCTGCTCAACATCATGGTGGTGGGCACCGCCGAAGGCATCGTGATGGTCGAGTCGGGCGCCAAGCAGGTGAAGGAAGAGACGGTGGTCGACGCCATCGAGTTCGGCCACGCCGAGATCAGGAAGATCTGCGCTACCATTTCCGACATAGCGAAGCAATTGGGCAAGCCCAAGCGCGAGGTCGAGCCGGTCGAGTTCGACCAGGCCTACTACGACGCGCTCAAGCGCAAGGTTGGGGCACGGCTCACCGATGCGCTCGACACCCACAAGCATCCCAAGGCGGAGAGCTACCACCTCGTCCGCGAGCTGAAGAAGGAGCTGCTGGAGGCGCTGCCGGAGGAGGACGAGGAAGGCCGCGCCAAGCTCAAGCGTTATTACGAGGCCATGCGCGAACGCATCTTCCGCGACCAGGTGCTGAACGAGCGCAAGCGTCCGGATGCGCGCGCCTTCGACGAGATCCGCCCCATTACCATCGAGGTGGGAGCGCTGCCACGCACGCACGGTTCGGCCATCTTCACCCGCGGCGAAACTCAGGCGCTGGTCACCACCACGCTGGGCACTTCCGAAGACGTGCAGAGACTGGAAGTCTACGAGGGCGAGAAGTCCAAGCGCTTCATGCTGCACTACAACTTTCCGCCGTTCTCGGTGGGCGAAGTGGCCTTCCTGCGCGGCGCGGGACGGCGCGAGATCGGGCACGGCGCGCTGGCCGAGCGCGCCATCACCACGGTGCTGCCCGAGGAGACCGCATGGCCCTATACTATGCGCGTGGTTGCGGACATCCTCGAGTCCAATGGTTCGTCCTCGATGGCGACCGTATGCGGTGCGACGCTTGCGCTGATGGATGCTGGGGTTCCCCTGCTGGCACCGGTGGCGGGTATCGCCATGGGGCTGGTGCTGGAGGATGACAAATACTCGATCCTCACCGACATCGCCGGCGCTGAGGACCACTACGGCGACATGGACTTCAAGGTTGCCGGCACCCGTGAGGGCATCACCGCCCTGCAGATGGACATCAAGATTCCCAAGGTGACGGCGCAGATCATGCGCGAGGCGCTGGAGCAGGCGCGCCGTGGCCGCCTGTTTATCCTGGACAAGATGGCGGAGGTGCTGCCGGAGCCGCGTACGCAGATTTCTCCCTTCGCGCCGCGCATTTACACGCTCCAAATTCCGGTGGACAAGATTCGCGACCTGATCGGGCCGGGCGGCAAGGTGATCCGCGGGATCATCGAGCAGACCGGGGTCAAGATCGACGTCGAAGACTCGGGGCGAGTGAATGTCGCGTCGAACGACGAAGCATCCGCGAACAAGGCGCTGCAGATGATCGGCGACATCACCGCCACCGCCGAAGTTGGAAAGACCTACCTGGGCAAAGTGGTGCGGCTGGCGGATTTCGGCGCTTTCGTCGAGATCTTCCCCGGCACCGACGGCCTGTTGCACATCAGCGAGGTCGCTGAGCATCGCATCAATGACGTGCGCGACGAACTGAAGGAAGGCGACCAGATCCTGGTCAAGGTGCTGGCCGTCGAAGGCAACCGCATCCGCCTCTCGCGCAAGGCCATCCTCAAGGAGCAGCGCGCGAAGATGGGCGGCGGCGAGGAGCCCGCACCCGTGGGTACTCCAACGATGACCATCGAAGGCGGCACCTCCGATTCAGACGAGCCCAACTACAACCGCGACGGCCCCGGCGGCGGACCCCGGCCGCCCAGTGGAAGGCCCCATGATGGCGGACGTCATGGCGGCGGCGGAGGCGGTGGTGGACGCAGGCGGCGTAGCGGCGGGGGAGGCGGTGGCGGCCGCGGACCGCGGCGGTAGTCAAATCCTGAGTCTGGAATCAAAGCCACGCCACCTGCGTGGCTTTCTTGCGCCCCAGGCCCGGAGGGCCTTCCGAGATTAGCCCAGCGCTTCCAGTGCTGGGAATCATTCATGAGAGATCGTAGTCCCGGCAGGGACGGGCCTACCCGAAAACATATTTCGGGTCGTATTCGATTCCGTGCTTCGTCAACAGGCTTAGGAATTCGGACTCGAACGAATGCTTTCGGTGGTGCTCGGGTTGGGAGTTCACGTAGCTGATCACCGAACTCACTTGCGACCGGCTCACGCTGAAAGCCGCGTAACCCTCCTGCCAGGCAAAGCCGCCGCGGCCAGTTTCGTTCATCCATTTGGAAGAGATCCCTTTTAGCGCCTGAGCGGCTTTGGCAAGTGGCATGACGGCAGGCAAGGAGAGCAACGCGTGCGCGTATTTCCCAATGCCGCCGACCGCGAGGATGTGCATGGCGCGATTGCGACCGATCTCGGCCATATAACCCCACAACCGAGGCTGGAGCTCGGGCGGGATGAGGTCGCGGCGATGCTTTGTGCTGAACACCACATGGAGAAGGTTGGCGGTGTAGGTGTGGGACATGCGCCGAGGCTAGCACACCTGCGGAGGCCCGTCCCTACGGGACTGGTTCGCCCATATCTTCATTCCCAGCGCTGGAAGCGCTGGGCTAATCTGGCAAGGCCCTCCGGGCCTGGCGCATTCGGTGAACGGCCCTCTACGGTCTGTCGAGCGGTTTATTGCGCGGGCACCAGGGCCGCCCGCTTGGGAAGCAGCTCTCCGATGCGCTTCATCTGTGCGCCCACGCTGCGCAATTTTTCTTCAATCCGCTCATAGCCGCGGTCGATGTGGTAGACGCGATCGATGATGGTCTCGCCGTCAGCGACCAGCGCCGCCAGCACCAGCGAGGCCGACGCGCGCAGGTCCGAGGCCAGCACCGCGGCCGCGCTCAGCGGCGTCCTGCCCCGCACCACCGCCCGCCGGCCTTCGATCTTGATGTTGGCACCCATGCGCACCATCTCCTGCGCGTGCATGAAGCGGTTCTCGAAGATGTTCTCGGTGACCACCGAAGTGCCGTGCGCCTGGGTAGCCAGGGCCATGTACTGCGCCTGCATGTCGGTGGGGAAGCCGGGATATTCCTCGGTATTGACGTCGGCAGCCACCAGCCGGCCATCGCCGAGCACGCGGACGCTGTCGTTTCCGACCTGAAGGGTTGCGCCGGCTTCCGTGAGCTTCTGCAGCAGTGCTCCGATATGCCTGGGCTCGCAGTTCGAGACGATAAGGTCGCCGCCGGTCATGGCGCCGGCGACCACGAACGTGCCTGCCGAGATGCGGTCGGGGATGATGCGATGACGTGCTCCCCCCAGCCGCGGCACGCCCTGGATGCGGATAGTGGCGGTGCCCGCGCCTTCGATGCGCGCTCCCATCGCGGTCAGCAGCGCCGCCAGGTCGGCCACTTCCGGCTCGCGCGCGCAGTTTTCCATCACGGTTTCGCCCTCGGCCAGCGCCGCTGCCATCATCAGTTCCTCGGTGCCGGTGACGGTGATGCGGTCCCACACGATGTGGCCGCCTCGCAGCCGCTGGGCGCGGGCTTCCACATAGCCGTGGTCTTGCGTAATGGTCGCACCCAGGTGCTCGAGGCCCTTGATGTGCAAGTCGATGGGACGCGCCCCGATGGCGCACCCGCCGGGCAGCGACACCCGCGCGCAACCGGTGCGCGCCACTAGAGGACCCAGCACCAGCGTGGACGCGCGCATCGTCTTCACCAGTTCGTACGGGGCTTCCGGACGGATAGGTTCTCGGCAGTGAATGGTGGTGCGGTGATGCGCGCGGCCGTAACCCAGTTCGACCTCGGCTCCCATCTCCACCAGCAGCTTGCGCATGGTCTGGACGTCGCGCACCTCGGGAATGTTCTCCAGCACCACAGGCTCGTC
>DATNJE010000307.1:0-4043 GCA_035604095.1 Terriglobales bacterium | reverse complement strand
CGATCTGATTGAAGAAGACAATCTCCTCGAGAACACACATGTGGTGGGCAACTACTTCCGCGAGGGACTGGAAGGGCTGAAGGAAAAATACTCAGTGATCGGCGATGTGCGCGGCAAGGGCCTGATGCAGGGCATCGAGTTGGTGAAAGATCGCGTGACGAAAGAGCCGGCGCCGCAGGAAACCGGCCAATTGATGGAAGAAGCGCGCCGCGCAGGCTTGTTGATCGGCAAGGGCGGGCTGTGGGGCAACGTCATACGCATGTCGCCGCCCATGAACATCTCGAAGGCCGATGTGGATGAGGCCATCCGCTTGCTCGACCAGGCCCTGGCCGCCGTGGAGGAGAAGCGCCACGCCGCCGTGGGCGCGCGGTAGTAGCGCCGGCGTCTCGCCGGCCTCGGGAGGGCATGGCTTCAGCCATGCCGGAAGACAGGAGGCAGGCCGCAGATGTGGCTAGCGCGCGGAGCGCGCGACAGACCCTTCGACTTCGCTCAGGGCAGCCCACGGCGTGAGCCGTGGGTCTGAAGAGGAAAGAGAGCAAAGCCCGCGTGAGCGGGCGAAAGAGTTGCAACACCCCACTTGGCAAAAGCGGCCAAGGGTAGCGCACCCGCCGTATCGCTTGGGTGGGCCAGCCGTCCCCCCGGGTCAAGGGAGTGATGGACGATCCGTCTGTTTTAAGGAGGTCTTTAGCCAAACAATCGGCTTCGCGAAGATTCCATACTTGGTGACCGCCCACTCATGCTTCAGTACTTGACGGGCAAGGGCGATGACAGCGTCAACGCGCTGGCTGTCTGCCGTGGCATTCTCGACCATGAGCAAAGCCTTTAATTTCTCGGCTAACTCTACGTGCGGCCCTTCCGTCACGTTAAGCCGCAAGAGTATTCGTCGATAGGCTAGCAACGCTGCACTCCTGGTGTCCTGCTGCTTTTCCAAGTCGTCAGTCGTGCCCGGTTCTCCGCTTTTCCCCACAGCTTGTTCATCCTGTAGTGCATCGTGTCGATTTCCCGAAGATATGTAACCAGGTCGTCTCTAAGTGCATTGATCCAGTTCTGCCGATGATTCGAGATCGTCACTGCTTGAGCGCTCCATCGACCGACGAGAGCGGCAACGATCGATCCGATGCCAACTCCGGCGATGAGCGTAATCCACGAACTTGGGTTTGCGGAAGGCATCTGGGTCTCCTCCGGCTAGATGATAACGTCGGGTGGCCCGGGTGCCTCATCCTTCGCGCGACGAAGGTTGCGTAGGCAGGTTACGAGCTTTCCTTTTTCGCCGCCTCGGCCCGCTGCCGCACCCAGCCTTCTTTGTTGGCCTGTCGGCCGCGGGCGATGCCCAGCGCTTCCGCTGGAACATCTTCTGTGATCGACGATCCCGCAGCCACGTATGCGCCTTTGCCGATGCGCACCGGCGCCACCAGCGTGGAATCGCTGCCGATGAACGCTCCATCTTCGATGATGGTCTTGTGCTTGCGCTGGCCGTCGTAGTTGCAGGTGATGGTGCCCGCGCCCACGTTGACGTTTTCACCGAGGACGGCGTCGCCCAGGTAAGTAAGGTGGTTGGCCTTGGAGCCGCGTCCCAGCTTGGCTTTCTTGGCTTCGACGAAGTTGCCCATGTGGACTTCTTCCGCAAGATCGCAGCCCGGCCTGATGTGGGTGTAGGGACCGAGTTGCACGCGCGAGCGTATGCGCGATCCTTCAATCATGCATGCCGGCTTGATCCACACGCCGTCGCCGATCTCGGTATCGCTGACGACGGAATACGACTGCACGCGGCAGTCAGCGCCCAGGCGCGTCCGCCCCAGCAGTTGCACGTAGGGCTCGATGACCGTGTCCGCGCCGATCTCCACCTCCATGTCGATCACGCAGGTGTGCGGATAGTAGATGGTGACGCCCTGCTGCATCAGGTCGGCGCACTTCCAGGCGCGCAAGCGCGCGTCCAGCGCCGCCAACTCGGCGCGGGTGTTGCTGCCCAGCACCTCGTGCGCATCGCCGGCCGGGGTCGCCACCACGCGCTCGCCCGCCTTCACCAGCAGCGCCGCCATGTCGGTGAGGTAATACTCCTTGTGCGGATTGTCGGTCGAGAGGTGGTCGATGTAGCGGTAGAGCGGCTTCACCGCGAAGACGTAAATCCCGGAGTTGATCTCGCGCAGCTCACGCTCGACAGCCGTGGCCTTTTTTTCTTCCACGATCGCCCGCACTTCGGCGCTGGCGGCGCGCCGCCGCACGATGCGCCCGTATCCCTGCGGGTCGGCGACCTCGGCGGTCAAGATGGTCATGGCCGCTTTCTGCGCCAGGTGGAAGCCGCGCAGCTTTTCGATGGTCTGCCACCAGATCAGCGGCACATCTCCGGAGAGCACGATGACGTGGTCATAGCCGGCGAGCGCATCGCGCGCCACCATCAGCGCGTGGCCCGTGCCGCGCTGCGGCTCCTGCACCACGAAGTTGATGCCCATGCTGCTGACAGCGTCGCGCACGCGCTCGGCTTCGTGGCCGATGATGGCGTAGATGTCGTCCGGCAGCACCACCCGCGCGGCCGCCGCCACCACGTAGGCCAGCATGGGCTTGCCGCCCACCTGGTGCAGCACCTTGGGATGCCGCGACTTCAGGCGCGTGCCCTTGCCCGCCGCCATGATGGCGATCGCGAACTTCGGTGTGGTTTCGGTGCTGACCTTGGGAGTCTTTCTGGTCTTGCTCATTCAGTGGGCTATCTTAACGTGTTCGCGGGAAGTTGAGGAGCGTTCGCCGCGTGGCGCGTCCGGCGGGATACGGCCCGCGGCCAGCGCCAGCAAATCGCGCGCGATGCGGTCGGTGGCATGGCGCGCCACCTCCGCGGTTTCGTCGAGATAATCGCCTTCGACCGGCCGCACCCCGAGCTGCTCCATTCCGTCGAGATCGTTTGCGATCGGCGCCGCCCCTTCCAGCGCGTATTTCGTCTTGAGCGCTTCCGAGACCGGAGTGCGGTTCAGCAGCGCGTAATCAAAGATCTTGTGCCCAGCGGTGTGCTTGTAGATGGCCCGTATGTGGTCGGGGGCACTGAGTCCCAGGCTTTCGTTGGACTGCGTCATCAGGTTGCAGACGAACACCTTCACCGCCGGCGAGCAGGCGATGGCCTCGGGAACTCCCTGTACCAGCATGTTGGGGATGAGGCTGGTGAACAGCGACCCCGGCCCGATGGTGATGAGGTCGGCGTGCGCGATGGCATCCAGCGCCTGCGGCATCGGCTGGGGGTCGGGCGGCACCATGTGCAGGTCGACGATCCGCCCGGTGCTGGCGGTGATGCGGGTTTCGCCCTGCACCCGCGAGCCGTCGGCCATCAGCGCTTCCAGTGCCACGTTGGCGGTGGTGGCGGGATAGATATGCCCGCGCGTGACCAGTACCTCCGAGGAGAGCTTCACTGCCTGCGCGAAGTCGCCGGTCACCGCCGTCAGCGCCGCCACAAACAGGTTGCCGAAGCTGTGGCCCGCCAGCCCCTTGCCGGCAGGGAAGCGATATTGGAACAGGCGCGAGAGCAGCGCCTCGTCTTCCGACAGCGCCACGATGCAGTTGCGGATGTCGCCGGGAGGCAGGATGTTGAACTCGCGCCGCAGCCGGCCGCTGGAGCCGCCATCGTCGGTGACGGTGACCACGGCGCTCAATTCGCCGATCACGCCTGCGCCTGCAGCCGGCGGGGTTTCTCCCGGCGGCTTGACATAGCGCTTCAGCCCTTTGAGCAGCGTGGAAAGGCCGGTGCCGCCGCCCATCGCCACCACGCGCAGCGGCCGCGCAGATTCGTTCCGGTTCCTGTTATCCTCAACCATGTCGCCCGTATTATCGCTCTTTTGCCGGAGGAATCGGCAGCAGACCTATCTTGGCAACGGAGGAGTAAACTCTGTGCCCGGCTCAGGGTAGAGCAGTTCGGTGAAGCGCGGATCGTCCGCCAGGTTGTGGAAGTCGGAATCGTTGCGCGCCTGGAAGCGCAGCGCCGGATTCAGGCGAATGGCTTCATCCAGGTGGCGGAGCGAGTCCTCGACCTTGCTGGTCAGGCAGTCCAGTATGGCCAGCCCGTA
>DATNJE010000306.1:0-3113 GCA_035604095.1 Terriglobales bacterium | reverse complement strand
GACATTGGGGAAGGCGTAGAACGCGCCGTGGGGCATGCGACAGGTGACGCCGGGGATGGCGTTCAGGCCGGCCACGAGCAGGTCCCTCCGCACCCGGAACTCGGCGACCATCGCCTCCACCGCGTCCTGCGGCCCCGTCAGCGCCTCCACCGCGGCGACCTGCTCGAACGAGGCGACGCAGCTCACGCTGTTGATGACCAGGCGGCCGAAGGCGGGCACGAGGGCCTCGGGCAGGATGCCGTAGCCCAGCCGCCAGCCCGTCATGGCATAGGTCTTCGAGAAGCCGTCGAGCAGGATGGTGCGATCCTTGAAGCCATCCACCGACATCAGCGAGAAATGTTCGCCTTCATAGATGAGCCGGCAGTAGATCTCGTCGGAAAGCACCATGATGTCGCGGTCGCCGATGGCGGCGGCGATGGCCTCGACGTCCTTGCGTGTGAGCACGCCGCCGGTCGGGTTCTGCGGCGAGTTCAGGATGATGAGCCTGGTGCGGTCGTTGATCAGGCGCGCCAGCTCGTTCACGTCGAGGCGGAAATCCATCTCCTCGCGCAGGCGGATGGGCACCGCCTTGGCGCCCACGAAGTTGATCATGGACTCGTAGATGGGGAAGCCGGGGTTGGGATAGATGACCTCATCTCCTTCATCAACTAACGCCGTGATCGTAAAGAAAATGATCGGCTTGCCGCCTGGCACAACTACTACATCCTCGGCCTTGACCGGGACCTTGCGCGAGCGGCTGACCTCTTCGGCGATAGCTTCGCGCAAGGCCGGCAGCCCGGCCGAGGGGCCGTAGTGCGTCCATCCCTTGCGCAGGGCGTTGACGCCGGCTTCGATGATGTTGGCGGGAGTGTCGAAATCGGGCTCGCCGATCTCGAGATGGACGATGTCGCGGCCCTTGGCTTCAAGCGCGCGCGCCTTTACCAGGACTTCGAAAGCAGTTTCCGTACCCAGCCGGGCCATGCGCCGGGCCAGGCGTAATTCCGCTGGTTTCACTGCGAGTGCTCCGCTCATAAGATTGCCACGCCCCCGAAAGGGCGGCCTCCTTGGGACCTTACGGTCTCCGGGCAAACCGAAGAATTATACCCTTCTGGAACGGGGTTTCCGCTGTGAGCCGGGTCACTCACTGCCTGTGCGCTCCCGGAGCATGTTATTGTTTTAAGCCGTGGCCACGTACCTGATTACCGGCGCTGCCGGCTTCATCGGATCTTCCCTGGCGCGGGCCCTGCTGCAGCGGGGCGAGTGCGTGCGGGGCCTGGATAACTTCTCCACCGGAAAGCGGGAGAACATCGCCGAGCTGGGGCGCATGGACTTCCACGAGGCCGACCTGCTGGACCTGGCGGCGGTAGCCGGGGCCTGCCAGGACGTGGACTACGTGTTTCACGAGGCGGCGATTCCCTCGGTGCCGAAGTCGGTGGCCGACCCCGCCACGAGCAACCGCGCCAACGTCGATGGCACGCTCAACCTGCTCATCGCCGCCCGCGATGCCAAGGTGAAGCGCGTAGTGTATGCGGGCTCATCCTCGATCTACGGCGAATCGCCCACCCTGCCCAAGCACGAAGGCATGACCCCGGACCCGATCTCGCCCTATGCAGTCTCGAAGCTGGCGGGCGAGCTCTACATGACGTCGTTCTACCGCGTCTATGGCCTGGAGACGGTGACCTTGCGCTACTTCAACGTCTTCGGGCCGCACCAGGACGCGGGCTCGCAGTACTCGGGCGTGCTGGCCAAGTTCATCATGCTGATGCTCCGGGGCGAGCAGCCAACCATGTACGGCGACGGCGAGCAGAGCCGCGACTTCACCTTCATCGACAACGTGGTCGCGGCCAACCTGCTGGCCTGCTCCGCGCCCGCGGCACAGGTCGCCGGACGAGCCATGAATGCCGCCACCGGCACCCGCATCACCCTGAATGAAACCTTCGAGATCCTCAAACAGATGACCGGCTACTCGGGGACGGCGCACCACGGGCCGGAGCGCGCCGGGGACATCAAGCACTCGCTGGCTGACATTTCTCTGGCGGGCAAGCTGATGGGATACCAGCCGGTGGCAGGATTCGAAGAAGGACTGGCGCGAACCGTGGCCTGGTATCGCACGCAGGCGAGGGCAGTGGCGATGCGCTAGCGATCGCCAGAGCTTGAGCAGGCCGTGTATCTGGAGCTGGCAGGCGTTTTAGGCGCCCCACCGCAACAGGATGTGCCGAAACAGACCCAGTTGCCGGCTTTCGGTCGCACTCTTGGCCAGGAACTCCACCCCGTAGAGGTCCCCCGCGCGGTTGCGAATCACGCCTCTTAATCTCACAAAGGGATAGAAATGGGGAGGCGTGAACTTGATCTCGGCCTCATCCCCAATCGCCAGTTCCTTGTCGGCGCGGACGGTGATGCCCCCATCGTTCATTTGCGAGCCGCGGGTGTTCATCACATTGAGCCGCTCGGAATTCTCGATCGTGACCCGAACCGGCACGGTCAAGTGAGAACGCCGCCAACGGCGCCCTCCCGCGATTGCGTTGTCAGTTTGTGTTCCAGTTGTCATACGCCGATAGTACCGTTGGGGTGGGCAATTGAAAGGGTACGGAAGTGCAAGCCGGGTCTGGCGAGGGGCCAAGGGGAGGTTTCCCGCGGGGAAGTCTTAGGCAGGCGGCTGCACCGCTTGCCGGGTGGAGAGCCCGGCGGCTGAGAGGATGGCGGTCGCAGCGGCTTCGAATCCCACCGCCGAGTTGATGACTACCTGGTAGAGGCGGTAATCCTTCCAATCTTCTCCGAAGTAGCGGCGCACATATTCGGCGCGGCGCTGATCGCTCTCCTCGGCCATGGCCCCGGGATCGGCGCCCGGCGGGACGTGGCGGCGCAGCGCTCCGCGCAGGTTGCACACGCGCTGCTCCATCTCCGCGAACACGGAGACGTGGAACACCTCCTTGCGGCCCTGGAGCAGGCACTGCGCTCCGCGCCCCACGATGACGCAGTGGCCGAGCGCGGCCGACTCGCGGATGACGCGCGTCCACAAGCCGGCCATGGCGTCGGCATCGAAGCCGTCCAGTTGGCCGTGGCTGACCACGCCTTCGTAGCCGCCCTGCCACAGCGCCTTGAACATGCGGTGGAACCAGGGATCGACGCACTCG
>DATNJE010000305.1:0-5482 GCA_035604095.1 Terriglobales bacterium | reverse complement strand
TGAATCCCCAGGATGCGCGCGGCCTGGGTCTTGTTCTGGCCGCTGGCGGTGAGCACTTCGTCGATGTAGTGCTGTTCCAGTTCGTGCAGGGTGAGGAACTGGTGGCCGGTGGGTGAGAGTTCGTCCTGTGAAAGCGGGCTGGCGGCCACCTCGGCGATGTAGTCGCGGATCTCCTCCGGCAGGCAGGCGGCGTCGATGTCGCCTTCCGGGGCCAGGATCATCGTCCGTTCGATCACGTTCTTCAGCTCGCGGACGTTCCCCGGCCAGGGATACATGCCGAGCAGTTCCGCCGCGGCCGGGGTGAATCCGGTGAAGTTTTTCTTCAGGTCGCGGTTGAAGCGCTGCATGATGTCGAGCGCCAGCGGCACGATGTCCTCCTTGCGCTCGCGCAACGGCAGCAGCATCAGCGGGACTACGTTCAGCCGGTAATAAAGGTCCTCGCGGAACTTGCCTCCGGCCACGGCAGCCTTGAGGTCCTGGTTGGTGGCGGCGATGATGCGCACGTCCACGCTGATGGGGCGCGTTCCACCCAGACGCGTGAAGGAGCCCTCCTCCAGGACGCGCAGCAGTTTGGCCTGGGTGCTGGCGGACATGTCGCCAATTTCATCCAGGAACAGGGTTCCGTGGTTGGCGCGCTCCAGCAGGCCGTCCTTGCGGTGGCGCGCATCGGTGAACGCGCCCGCCTCGTAGCCGAACAGTTCGCTTTCGAGCAGCGTGTCGGGGATGGCGGCACAGTTCAGTTGCAGCAGCGGACCCTGGGCCCGCGGGCTGTGGTAGTGGATGGCCTTGGCCACGACTTCCTTGCCAGTGCCGCTTTCGCCCTGGATGAGGATGGTGGTTTTGTCGGCTTCGGCGGCTTTGCGTGCGACTTCCAGCAACTCCTTCACGTGCTCGTTGCGCGTTACCACGAGTCCGAAGTCGTAACGGCCTTTGGCCATCTGCACGCTTTCGGTCAAACGCACGCGCAAGGAGAGCATTTCCGTGGCCCGGCGGATGGTGTTGGCCAGGTCGGCCAGATGGAAGGGCTTGATCAGATAGTCGTACGCGCCCAGCTTCATGGCTTCCACGGCACGCTCCACCTGGTGATAGGCGCTCATCATCAGCACGATGGCCGCGGGATTTTGTTTCTTGATCTGGCGCAGGACTTCGATGCCATCGATTCCTGGCAGCACCACGTCGAGCAGCGCCAGGTCAGGCTTCTCCTGCGCGTACATCTCCAGCGCTTCCTCGCCCGAGCTGGCCAGGAAAACTTCGTAGCCTTCCTCGCGCAGGGCGCGGCTGATGGTGCGCAGCGTCAGGGCCTCGTCATCGACGACCAGCAGCGAATACGACATGTTGCTCCTCAGTTCACCAGTTCTTCTTCTTCCGGCTGCGGCGCGGGGCGTCCCAAATGCCGCATCGGCAGGTTGAAGCGCACGGTCGTCCCGCGGTTGGGAACGCTCTCCACTTCCATCTCGCCGTTGTGGCTGCGCACATAGGCCTGGCTGATGCTCAGGCCGAGTCCCGTTCCCTGGCCGCGCTTGGTGGTGAAGAAGGGCTCGAAGACGCGCGGCAGGATGTCGGCGGGAATGCCGCAGCCAGTGTCGGTGACGCGGACCTCGACGCGGTCTTCGAACTTGACCTTGTCGGCGCTCACGGTGATGGCGCCGCCCTGCGGCATGGCCTGGCCGGCATTGAGCAGCAGGTTCATCAGCACCTGCGAGATCTGGTTGGCGTCGGCGGTGATGGCCGGCAGTTCCGGCGCGATCTCCTTCTTCAGCTCGATGGCGCGGAACATGGGCTGATGGCGCAGGAAGGAGAAGGTGTCGTCCACCAGGCGCTCCAGGCTGATGCGGCTCAAGCGCAGCGGCCCCGGACGCGCGTAGTTCAACAGGCCCCGCACCGTCGCGGAGATGCGCTTGGCGCCTTCCAGGCAGGCCTGCACCTCGGCGCGCTGTTCCGGATCGGTGGCGGTCTTCAGCTCCAGCTCGAGATGGGAAAAGAGGCCGAGCAGGGGATTGTTGATCTCGTGGGCGGCGCCCAGCGCCAGTTGCGCCATGGCGGCATACTTCTCGTAGTCGGCGAGCTTGGACTGGAACTGCGTCTTTTCCCGGGTCAGCTCACGCTCTTCTTCGACGCGGTGGGCCAGGATCTGTTGCGCCATGTCACGCTCGTGCTCGCTCTGGCGGGCTAGCAAGGAGGCCTGGCTGGCCTCGGCGCGCAGCCGGCGGCCCTGGCGCAGGACGGCCGCTATCATAGCCACTGCCGCCGCCAAAGCCACCGCCAGAACTACGATTACCGCATGCGAGCCCGCCACGACACACCTCGAACGCGGTGGAAACTAAGCCACGCGCGGTTTTACAAGTAATAACGATGGAATCATTCCGGCTTTTGCGCCGTGACGGGTGTCACGGTGCACGGTGAGCTGCAACACCGGCGCTGGGGAGGGGACCTATACGACTGAAATCGCAGATAGTTATCTGGATCAGATCATCCGGAAGTGCAGTTCCTAATAAGGTACTCCAGCATTGACTTCAACGTAACGGTTTCGGTAGCCTTTTCTTTGCATTTAGGCTGGCGTCGGTTTTGCTTTCCCCCGGTTTGCTGCGCACGCCGAAAGGGGACGAGACCAAGACCCGATGTGCCAGCAGCGGGGAGGAAGGGATGCGCAAGGTTTTGTTCATCGCGGTGGTAGCAGTGGTGTGCGGCTGCTTTGCCGCTGCCCAAGACTACCCCAAAGCAGAGCTTTTCGGCGGCTTCTCGTATCTCCATGCCGATACCGAGGGCGCCACGGGTGCATCGCTGACTACAGCGCTCGGTTTCCCCGCTGGAACCAGCGTACAGACTTGGTATCCCGGCTGGGAAGTCGCGGGACAGTATAACTTTACCAAGTTGCTGGGCATTAAGGCCGATTTTAGCGGCAACTATGGCACGCCCGTGAAGGTTCCGGGGTTCGCACTCCCCCACGCACGGACCTACACTTTCCTGTTCGGCCCGGTTGTCTCCGTCCGCCGTGACCGCGTAACCCCATTTGTGCATGCGCTATTCGGCGGCAACCACATCGGCGCCGACGCCTCCACCGTGCTCACGACCCCGGCCGTCACGGAAACCGCTTTTGCCATGGCTTTGGGTGGCGGGCTGGATGTGAAACTCACCCGGCACTTCGGCGCGCGCCTCGGCCAGTTCGATTACCTGTATACGAAGCATTGCCTCAGCCTGCCGGCCAATTTTGGTGGGTTTGCTGGAAACGCGGCAGGGTGCCAACTGGGCGTTGGCAGTGCACCGCCTGCCCATCAGAACAACTTCCGCTTTGCCACGGGCATCCTCATCACCCCGTAGACGTGCATTGCGGTAAGGGAACGGGCGGCCTCATGACCGCGAATCACCCGGCTGCCGGCGACAGACAGGACCTCATGCGAGTGAAATCGCAGATGCTTATCTGGAGTACATCGTCCAGAAGTGCAGTTCACAATTGGGTACCTTCACTGGATTCAACATAACGGTTTCGGTAGCCTCTTTCTTAGCATCTAAGATGGCGTTGGCTTTGCTTCCCCCGCGAAGCCTTGGTAGCGCAGGGACGAAAGGGGGACGAGACACAAACCCGATGTAACGGGACACTCAAGGAGGAAGGAATGCGTAAGATCTTGTTCATTGCGGTATTGGTTTTGACATGCGGCTGCTTTGCCGTTGCCCAGGACTACTCCAAGGGCGAGTTCTACGCGGGCTACCAGTATCTGCACGTTGATGTCGGTAGTTCGGGCATTGACAGCAGCTGGCCCGCTGGTTTCAACTTTGATGGGACTTACTACTTCACCAAAAATGTTGGGCTGACTGCCGACTTTGGCTACAACACCCATAGCTTTTCGGGCGGCAGTAGCGCGCACACCTACGAATTTCTCTTCGGACCGCGGTTCAAGGCCCGCTACGGCAAACTCGAGCCTTTCGCCAATGTGGGTTTCGGCCTTGCTCACACCAGCGTCCAGCCGGGCGGCGGGGGAAGCAATGTGAGCGACAGTGCATTTGCGTTGGCGCTCGGCGGCGGCCTAGACGTGGCTGTGGCTAAGCACTTCGCCATCCGCTTGGCAGAATTCAACTACGTCATGACCAGGTTCGCCACCACTTCTCCCGTGAACCCAACCGACCAGAGTCACCAGAACGATTTCGCGTTCGGTGTAGGTGTCGTCATAAGGTAGCCAAGCTTTTCGCCAACCCGAGTGCTGACAAGGAGTGGCTTTGCGCCTCCCGCGTGAAGCCCTTTTGTCCTGAAGCCGGGTTTTGTGCCGCGCTGGCGGCGACGCCCGCAGGTTGTCTCCAGCGCGTGAGCTTTTTCCGCCGCGTCGTTCACTCGCCCATAACCTTCACGATGACGCGCTTGGGACGCTGGCCATCGAACTCGGCGTAGAAGACGCGCTGCCAGGCGCCGAGATCCAGCTTGCCAGCGGTGATGGGCAGCAGCACTTGATGGTGAACCAGGATGGCCTTCAGGTGCGAGTCACCGTTGTCCTCGCCGGTCTGATGGTGGCGGTAGTCCTCGCGGAACGGCGCCAGCCCTTCCAGCCATTCGTCGATGTCATCGATCAGGCCAGGCTCGTCGTCGTTCACATACACGCCAGCGGTAATGTGCATGGCCGAGACCAGTGCCATCCCCTCGCGCACGCCGCTGCGCTTGACCGCCGCTTCCACCTGCGGCGTGATGTGGACGTACTCGCGGTGCTTTTTAGTATTGAACGTCAAGTATTCGGTGTGCGATTCCATGCCGGCTCCTTCTGCGCTACCATCAAGCCGATGCGTGTGCTCGGCATCGACTGCGGCACGGAGTATACCGGCTACGGCGTGGTGGAGCAGGCCGGGTCCGGAGAACTGCGCTCTGTTGCCGCCGGCGCCATCCGGCTATCGCCGCGTGAGCCGATGCCTCGCCGCCTGGAGCGCATCTTCAGCGAGCTTTCCGCGTTGATCGTCGCGCACCAGCCGGAACTGGTCGCCATCGAGGACGTGTTCTACGCCGTGAACGTGAAGTCCGCGTTGAAGCTGGGACAGGTGCGCGGGGTAGCGATGCTGGCCGCCGCCGCCGCCGGACTGGAGGTTTGCGAGTACGCGCCGCTGGCCATCAAGTCGGCGGTGGTGGGCTACGGACGGGCGGAGAAGTCGCAGGTGCAGCAGATGGTCGCCGCGCTGCTGCGGCTGCCCGAGGTCCCCAAGTCGCCGGACGCCGCCGATGCCCTGGCCATCGCTATCTGCCACCTCCACACGGCTTCCACGCTGGCGCGCCAGGCAGTTTCTGATTGGTGATTGGTGATTGGTGATTTCTGATTTGTGAGCGGTGATTTGTGCTTTAGGTCGGCGACGCCTACTCAGGCTGAAACCGCACAAATCACAAATCACAAATTGGTCGCTATGCAGATCGAACGCATTCTCCAAACGGCTGCCCTGTCGCTGCTTGCGGCTTGTGCTGCTGTGCACGCGCAAGCGCCACAGCACGAGCCGGATCAGGAGCGGCGTCCCG
>DATNJE010000304.1:0-2582 GCA_035604095.1 Terriglobales bacterium | reverse complement strand
GGCCACGACCCGCGCACCCACAGCATCGTCATCTACATGGAGTCGGTGGGCGACGCGCGCTCGTTCCTCTCCGCCGCGCGCGAGGTGTCGCTCTCCAAGCCCATCATCGTGATCAAGGCCGGACGCAGCGCCGCCGCCGCCAAAGCCGCCGCCTCGCATACCGGGTCGCTCACCGGCAGCGACGAAGTGCTGGAGGCCGCCTTCCGCCGCGTGGGGGTGCTGCGCGTGAACTCCATCTCCGACATCGTTTACATGTCGGAGGTGCTGGCCAAGCAGCCGCTTCCGCGCGGGCCGCGCCTGGCCATCGTCACCAATGCCGGCGGTCCCGGCGTGCTGGCCACCGACACCTTGATCTCCCTGGGCGGCCAGCTCGCCGAACTCTCTCCGGAGACCATGGCGGCTTACAACAGCTTCCTGCCCCCGCCCTGGAGCCACAACAATCCCATCGACATTCTGGGCGACGCCGAACCCGAGCGCTACGCCAAGGCGCTGGAGATCGCCTCCAAGGATCTCGGCATCGACGGCATGCTGGTGGTGCTGACCCCGCAGGGCATGACCAATCCCACCCAGATCGCGGAGCAGCTCCGGCCCTACGCCCACTCCACCGGCAAGCCAGTGTTGGCCAGTTGGATGGGCGGCGCCGATGTAGCCGGCGGCGAGGAGATCCTGAACCGCGCCGGCATCCCCACCTTCCCCTTCCCCGACACCGCCGCCAAGGCCTTCTGCTACATGTGGAGGTACGCCTACAACCTGAAGGGCATCTACCAGACGCCGTCGCTGCGCTCCGAGCCCGGCCAGGGCCACGACCGTGCGCTCGCCGACAGCATCGTGCGGAAGGTCCACGAGACCGAGCGCACCATCCTTACCGAGTACGAATCCAAGCAGTTGCTGGCCGCCTACGGCATCCCCACGGTGCGCACCGAGATCGCGGAGAACGCCCGCGAAGCCGCGCGCATCGCCGGCGAGATCGGCTATCCCGTGGTGCTCAAGCTGTACTCCGAGACCATCACCCACAAGACTGACGTAGGCGGCGTGCTGCTCAACCTGAAGAACGCCGACGAGGTCCGGATTGCCTTTGACGAGATCCACTCCCTGGTGGAGCAGAAGACGGGTCCCGGGAATTTTTTGGGGGTCACCGTGCAGCCCATGGCCAAGCTCGACGGCTACGAGCTCATCATCGGCAGCTCGATCGACACGCAGTTCGGACCGGTGCTGCTATTCGGCGCCGGCGGGCAACTGGTCGAGATCTCCAAGGACAGCGCGCTGGCCCTGCCGCCGCTCAACTCCACCCTGGCCCGCCGCATGATGGAGCAAACCAGGATCTTCACCGCGCTCAAGGGCGTGCGCGGGCGTCCGCCGGTGGACCTGGAGGCGCTGGAAGCGCTGCTGGTGCGCTTCAGCGAGCTGGTGACCGAGCACCCCCGCATCAAGGAGATCGACATCAACCCGCTGCTGGCCTCACCCGAGCGCCTGCTGGCGCTGGACGCGCGCGTGGTGCTGCACGGCAGGGAAGTGGCGGAGGACAATCTGCCCCGGCCCGCTGTCCGTCCCTATCCCGCGCAATACGCCGGCGAGTGGACCATGAAGGACGGCACTGCGGTCACCATCCGCCCCATCCGCCCCGAGGACGAGCCGCTGATCATTAAGTTCCACGAGAAGCTCTCCGCGCGCAGCGTATACCTGCGCTACTTCCAGCCGATGAAGCTGAGCACGCGCACCGCGCACGAGCGGCTGACGCGCATCTGCTTCATCGATTACGACCGCGAGATGGCGCTGGTGGCCGAGCGCCGCGATCCCGCGGGCGGCGAGCCGCAGATCCTGGGTGTCACCCGGCTGAGCAAGATCCACGGCACCGACTCGGCCGAGTCGGCGGTGGTGATCCTCGACGAAGTCCAGCACCAGGGATTGGGGACCGAACTGGTGCGCCGCAGCCTCAACGTGGCCCGGGCGGAGAAGCTGAAGAAGGTGATCTCCAACATTCTTCCGGAGAACCTCGAGATGCGCGCCGTTTGCAAGCGGCTCGGGTTTTCGCTGCATCACGAGATGGAGGACAACATCGTCCGCGGCGTGCTGGAGCTGTAGCACACTCTATATTTTCGGAGGGTTGTTCAGCAGCAGCCAGTACATTCCCAGCTCCTGCATAGCCTTGGCGAAACCATCGAAGGCTACGGGCTTGACGATGTAACTGTTGGCTCCCAGTTCATAACTGGCATGGATGTCGCGATCTTCTTTGGATGAAGTCAGGACCGCCACCGGGATCCGTTTTGTCCGCGGATCGCTCTTGATGCGCTGCAGGACTTCCAAACCATCGACTTTGGGCAACTTCAGGTCGAGGAGAATCACCCGGGGAATGTCTTCAATGCAGCGTTTTTCATGCGAGTTGTGGCAGAAGATGTAATCTAGCGCTTCCACGCCATCGCGCACCACATGACGGCTGCCTTTTCGCGCCAGCGGGGCACCGACGCCCACAACAACGCGACGCCGCAAAACACCAAGCACAGGGCGGCATTGGGCGCGGGCCGTCCCGGAGAGGCCGGCAGAGTCCGGAGGTAGTCGCGCACCAACAGCTCGTCGATGTGCAG
>DATNJE010000303.1:0-19993 GCA_035604095.1 Terriglobales bacterium | reverse complement strand
CGGCAGCCACCGGCTCGCTGCAGCAACTGTCTGAAGATATGGATACCCAACCCGAACGATGAACTTCACAAGAATCTAGAGTTGCTCGTAGGAGCGCTGCGCGCGTTCGACGCCCTAAATAAGGCGAAAGGCATTTTGTTTGTTCTCAGATTTGAACTTGATGGGCGAGACAAGGAATGAGAAGGGCACGACGTTGGAGGCCAGGGAAACTCCTTCCTGGCCTCCACGCTTTACCTGCCACGCACCCGCCTGCTTGAGCACCTCGTAGCGGGCCGTTTTGGGGCTGACGAGGGGCGAAAGCTTCGTGTCGGTTCGATTCCGACCGCGGGCACCACTCACCAATCCCTCCCGAGGGACTATTACAGCTCCCTTAACGCCACCGCGACCCGCGCCCTCGCGGCGCGGATGGCGGGCGGGACGCCGCCGGCGACTCCCATGGCCAGCGCGAAGATCACTCCTCCCACCAGCAGCGCAGGGGTTACGCGGAAGGCAAACGCCATGTGGGAGAAGGTCTGCCAGTTCATGGTGCCGGTGGTGTAGCCGTTGAGCGGCAAGACGGCAATGCATCCCAGCAGGCCGCCGATCAGGGCGATACAGAGCGCCTCGAAGGTGAAGGAGAGCACCACGCTACCGGCGCCGAAGCCGACGGCGCGCATGGTGGCGATTTCGCGGGCGCGCTCCGCCACCGCCGAGTACATGGTGTTGAGCGCGGCGATGATGGCGCCCACGCTCATCACCCCGCCGACCAGCAGGCCGAGGAACGTCACCAGGCGGGTGAAGGCGCGGGACTGCTTTTCGTAGTACTCGATCTCGCGGTCCACCTGCAGGGTGACACGCGGATCCGAAGTGATGGCGTCCTTAAAAGCTTGATAGGCGTCAGGGGAAGTCAGGCGGGCGGTGACTGACTGGTAGATATTGGGCGACCGCTTATAGACCTGCTTGACGACCTGCGCGTCGGCCCAGAGCTCGGAATCGAAGGCGCTGCCGCCAGCGTCGAAGATGCCAACCACGGTCCACGTCCCGCCGCCGAACTTGACGGTGCTGCCCAGGTCGAAGCCGGCATAGGTACGGGCAACGTTGCGACCCACCACGAGTTCGTCGAGGCCGGGGTTGAAAAAGCGGCCGGCGACGATCTTGACCTGGTCGCGAACCTCGAGCGCGCGCGGCGAAACCCCGCGCACCTGCACGTTGGCGTCGGTGCCGGTGGCCTTCAGCGGAAAGGCGGCGACCACCACGCTTTCCGGGCTGACCAGGGGTTCCGAGCCTTTGCGGACCACGCCGGGCATGTCTTCGATGACGTGGACCTGGTCGAGGGTGACCGCGCTCTCCATTTCCGAGGTGGCGCCAGCGCGGCGGATGATGGCGTTGCTCGGCGAGCCTGACGACACCAGGGTCGCCCTGAATCCTCTGGCCAGCGCCAGCATGGCGACGAAAACCCCGACCGTGCCGGTAATGCCCAGCACCGCAACCACGGTGGAGGTCCAGCGGACACGCAGGCTGCGCAGGTTGTAAGCGAGCGGGATGGCCATGTCACACCCTCCGCAGCGCGTCCGCGACGCGCAGCCGCATGGCCGACCATGCGGGCAGGATTCCGGCGACCACGCCCACGGCCAGGGCGCTAAACAATCCCAGGATCACCACCGGTGGCGCCAGATAGAAATAGGGCATCAGGCCGCCGGTGGGATCGCCGCGCAGGGTGAAGAGCTTGCAGAGCGCGAGTCCGATTCCGCCACCGATGGCGGCGAGCAGCAGCGATTCGCCCAGCACGAGAGAGAGGACGAAATTGTCGGAGAAGCCGACCGCCTTCAGCACCGCCAGCTCCCGCATGCGTTCGCGCACGGCGATGGCCATGGTGTTGCCCGTGACCAGCAGCAGCGTGAAGAAGACCACGCTGCCGATGCTGACCAGGAGGAACTCGATGTTGCCGGCCTGCTTGACGAATCCGGCGGCGAAGGCTTTCTCGGTCTCGGTCTTGGTCTCCCAGGGAGAGTTGGCGAACATCTGATCGACGGCGCCGGCGACGCGGGTGGCGTTATCGGGATTGTCGATGCGCACGGTGTACCAGCCGATCAAGCCCTTCCAAAAAGCGTTCTCGCGCTCCTCGAGGTACTTGTAGCGAAACCAGAACTGGGTGGTGTCGTCCTGCGGCCGGCTGCCTTTATAAATGCCGCGGATGTTGAACTCCCAGGTGCCGGGAAAAATCGTGCCCTTGATGGGGACGCGGTCGCCGACCTTCCAGTGGAAGCGCTTGACCAGGTCTTCACCGACGATGGCCCCTTCGCGGTCGCCGATGAAGGTGTTCCACTGGTCTTCCGGCACGAGGAACTCGGGAAACATCTGGCGATAGGTTTCGTCCTCAATGGCAAATTGGGGGAAAAAATTGCGCTCGTCCTGGTAGACACCGCCGAACCAGTTGGCGTGCGTGACCAGCGTGACCCCGGAAATCTGCGCCAGCTTCTCTTTGTATGAGATGGGCAGTGGCTGGATGATGGAGACCTTGTTGACCACCACCAGGCGGTTGGCGCCGGCGACTTCCAATCCCTGGTTGAAGGCGCCGCGGACTACCGCCAGCAATCCGAACAGGAACAGCGCCACCGCGAACGAGCCCAGCGTCAGCGTGGTGCGAATCTTCTTGCGGAAGAGGTTGGCGAAGATGAGATGACGGTATTTCATCGGACTTCCGCCGCCCGGCCTTCGACCAGCACACCCTTTTCCAGGTGGAGAACGGTCTGCGCGCGCTGCGCGGCGATGGGGTCGTGGGTGACCAGCAGCACCGTCTTGCGGTGCTCGCGCACCAGGCGCGTGAGCAGCTCCATGACCTCGTCGGCGCTTTTGCGGTCGAGGTCGCCGGTGGGCTCGTCGCAGAGCAGGAAGGTAGGGTCGGCGACGATGGCGCGCGCAATGCCCACGCGCTGCTCCTGCCCGCCGGAGAGCTGGCGCGGGTAGTGGGCCATGCGTTCGGCCAGGCCAACGATTCCCAGGGCGGCTTCCACGTGCTGGCGGCGTTCGGCCTTCGAGAGCTTGGTCAAGAGCAGCGGCAGCTCCACGTTTTGAAACGCGGTGAGCACGGGGATGAGGTTGTACATCTGGAAGATGAACCCGACGTGGCGGGCGCGCCAGGTGGTGAGCTTGCCGGCCGACATGTGCGTGATCTCATCTCCGGCGACGGTAATGCTACCGGCGGAAGGCAGATCGATGCCACCCAGCAGGTTGAGCAGCGTGGTCTTGCCCGAGCCGCTGGGGCCCATGAAGGCGACAAAGTCGCCGGCGTCCACGTCGAGGTTCAGTCCCTGCAGGACGTGGATCTCCTCGCTGCCGCGCTGGTATTTCTTGTCCAGACCGCGCACGCGGACCAGGCTGTTGCCGTTGCCGCGACCATCGACTCTGACCATGGGTATCTCCCGTGTGCCGTTGCGAATTTGGATGTCGAAATGAAAAGGGGCGATTCTACTTGCGGGTTGTTACAACACGGTTAAGATGCTTTGCCCCACATCACTGCTTCACATCCACGCGCTGGCCATCCTTGAGCGGCTCGTTGCCCACCACCAGGCGATCGCCATCCGCCACCCCGGCGATGATCTCCACGTCGTTGCCCTGGGTCGCGCCCACGCGCACCGCGCGGCGCTCCACCTTGCCGTCACGGTAGAGGAACACAACCGGCTGGCCATTCTCCTGGCGGACGGCATCGTGCGGCGCCAGCACGCGCGCCGCCGCTTTGGCCGCGCCCGTCTCCTCGCCCAGGAACGTGACCTTCACTCCCATGTCGGGCAGGATGCGCGGGTCGAGCTTGTCGAACGAGATCCTCACCTTCACCGTGGCCTTTTGCCGGTCGGCGGTGGGGATCACGGTGCGCACGTGCGACGGGATCTTCCAATCGGGATAGGCGTCGAGCACCGACGTCACCGGCTGCCCCGGCTCCACGCGGGCGATGTACGACTCGTTCACGTCCACCTCGATCTCGTTGGAATTCATGTCCACAATCGTGGCGATGCCAGTGCGGGTGAAGCCGCCGCCCGCCGATACCGGCGAGACCATCTCGCCCACCTGCGCATCTTTGGAGACGACGATGCCGGCGAAAGGTGAGCGCACGGTGCAGTTGTCCAAGTCCTGCTGCGCCATCTTGATGCGCGCTTCGGCGGCGCGCACCTGCTCATCGGTGGACTTGATGCGCGCGCGATAGCTGTCCGCCGTGGTTCGCGCCAGGTCGAGAGCCTGCGGGCTGCTCACGCCGGCCTTCTCCAGTTCCTGGGTGCGGTGCAGCTCACGATCGGCGTTGACGAGATTCACTTGCAGGTCGGCGAGCGCGGCCCAGGTTGCGTCGCGGTCTGCCTGCGCCGAAACCAGGCGCGTGCGCGCGTCCGACTCATCCAGCACCGCCAGCACCTGGCCTTCCTGCACCTGCATGCCTTCTTCGGCGTTCATCTTGACGACGCGGCCGGTGATCTTGGCAGCCACCGTGGCCCGGCGGCGCGGCGTCACGTATCCGCTGGCGTTCAGCAGCGCGACCCGCGTGTCACCGCTCGTGCTGTGGGCGGTGGCCAGTTGCACGCTGGGAGCCTTCCCGATGAGAACGAAGCCCAACGCAAACACAAGAAAGCACACGCCGACTGCGGCGGCAACCCAGCGCAGCCACTTGCTCCCGCTGCGGGAGCGAGCGTGCTCGTCGATCTTCAGCGCCGACAAATCAGGCTCGGTCGGACGTACGGGCATCCCTCAGCTCCCTTTCCTTAACCCAAGTTACACTGCGCACGCAGGGCTTTCAACATCCCGCGCTCCGCTCCACCACCCCAGCGAACCAAACTCACCTTGTTGCGCCGTCACAGCCATGCGTGCGCTCCGTCCTATCTGCGCCGTCGGGCCGAGCCCAGAATCAGACGAGGAAGAAGGTCTTTAGGGGAGGTGTGTATGCGTAGTGCGGCCTTCCTGCTTGTTCTCTGTGTGGCTGGCGCCCTCATGCTGGCCCAAACCCTTTCCAACCCGGTGGTAATGGACCGTGCTCCTGGCGCGAGTCAAACGATGCCGGCCCACCCGACCGGAATCGGCGAACGCATGTGGCGGCGGGCCGAGATCCGCGTGGTGCCGCTCGACCTCTATCTCGCCAACAAGGTGGAGCTCGATTCGCTGCGGGCGCGCGTGGATCAGGCCCAGGCCGACGCGGGCAGAATGGAGCCGCCCGACCCGGCAGCTCGCGAACTCCTCTACCGGCAGCAGCAATTGCTGAAGTCGCTGCTGAACCTCGCCGGACGGCAGGAGTCGAATGCCGGCAAGGGGCCGGCCGTCCTCGACGTGCAGCGGCACTTGAACGAGATCGAGGGTAAAGTGCAGTGCGAGGCGTGCCACACCGGCGTAGTCGCCCGGCAAGCTTCAGCCCGGTAACGCGAACGACTGGATGGCAGCGGCCTCGTCGGTCTCGACCGGGAAGAAGTGGTCAAGGCGAGTGAGCCGCAGAACATTGACCACCTTCACCGTCGGGTTGAGCAGCTTGAGCTGGCCGCCCTGTGCCTGCACCTTGGTAAAGGCGCCCACAAGTTCTCCGATGCCGGAACTGTCGATGTAGCTGACGTTCTTCAGGTTGAGCAGGATCTTTTGCCGCCCACGCTTCAGCAGGTCACGAACGATCTCGCCGATGACTACCGGCCGCTCACCCTCCCCGGGGTGGTCGCCGCCTTCCGAGTCATGCGCCAGCGCCTCGCCTAGAGTGATGGGCCCCTTCAAATCGATGAGGGTCACATCGCCGCTTTGCCGGATCTTGTATTCGAGCATGGCCAGCCCTGCAGAAGAGCAGCGCAAAAGATTGTAGCACCCGGCTCGCGCGCCGGACGCGCGATCAGATCAGAACGCGATTGCGCTCGCGGGCGCTTGTCTGCGGTGTTTCGTGTGAATCCGCGCGGCGGATGTTCCACCGCTTCATCCACAGGAACAGGATCAGAAGCCCCCACACGTGGTAACCGAGGTTGGCTCGCCTTTCCAGATGATCGCGGATGATGGCCTGAATCCCCTGCCAGCGGAACAAGCCGGTCTGCTCGACCGCCGCTTCGGTCACGGTGTCGAGCAGCAGCGGCTTCAAGAGGCCGCGGAACCAGTCGTGTGCCGGGATGTCGAAGCCGCTCTTCTTGCGATACAGGATGGAGCGCGGCAGCTTGCCCTTCATCAGCTCGCGCAGGATGAACTTCAGCTCCGAGCCGCGGACCTTGTAGGCTTCCGGCAGCGCGGCGGCGAATTCCACGATGCGGTGGTCGAGGAAGGGCGGACGCACTTCCATCGAGTGCGCCATGCTCATGCGATCGACCTTGTAGAGAATGTCGTCGGGCAGATAGTAGCGCTGGTCGAAGAGCAGGAAGCGGTCGAGGCCGTCGCCGGGTGGCATATCACCCAGCAGGCGGCGCAACGGCTCGGGCTCGGCTTTTAGGAAAAAGGCTCGCAGCTCCGCGGCGGAGAACGTGCCGTTCCAGAACACGTGCGCTTCCTCGGGCGAAAGCAATGACCCTTCCAGGAAGCGCTTGAGCTTGTATTCGAAGCTGATCTTGTCGTCGGAAACCGGCCAGAGTTGAGCGGCCGAGGCGGCCGCGCGCCGCAGCAACGCCGGGACTGCCCGCGCCATCCGCGCGTAGCGATCAGCGCGGTAGGTGAGATAGCCGCCAAAGAGCTCGTCGGCGCCTTCTCCGCTGAGCGCCACCGTCACCTGCTGCCGGCTCATCTTCGAGAGGAACCAGACGGGGAGCGAACCGGCATCGGCGCTGGGTTCGTCCGAGTAGTAGGCGAACTGCTCGATCGCATCCACCAACTCGGCCCCGGGGCTCAGGTCGAACTCGGTGTGGTCGGTGCCATAGAGGTGCGCTGCCTCGCGGATGTAGCGGCTCTCGTCGAAGCTGCGCCCCTTGAATGTGATGGAGAACGTCTTCAGCCGCGACGGGCTGGCTGCGGTGGCATAGTGCAGGATGGTCGAGGAATCGATGCCCCCGCTGGCCCAAACGCCCAGCGGCACGTCCGACACCAGGTGCTCTTTCACCGAGCTTTGCAGCAAGGAATCGAGTTGCTGCTTGGCCTCTTCCAGCGTGGTTTGCGCGGCGAGCGGCTCGGGTGAGCAACGCCAGTAGCACTCGGTGCGTACCTGGCCGTTCTCCCAGACCAGGAAGTGTCCGGGCAAGAGCTTCACGATGTCGCGCACCAGCGTGTGCGGCGCGGGAACCCAGTTCAGGCGGAGATAGCAGTTGAGCCCGTCGAGATCGATGGTGCGGTCAACCCCGGGGTGAACGAAGATGGCCTTCAGCTCCGAGGCGAAATAAATGTCGTCGCCGCGGCGGGAGTAGTAGAGCGGCTTGATGCCCATGCGGTCGCGGGCCAGCACCAGGCGCCGCCGCGATTCCGTCCATAACGCCAGGCCGAACATGCCGCGCAGGCGGGCGAAGCATCCGGTGTCCCACTCGAGGAAAGCCCGGAGCACGACTTCAGTGTCGCTGCGGCTGGCAAAGCGATGGCCGCGCGCCTTCAATTCCTCACGCACTTCGGCGTAGTTGTAGATCTCGCCGTTGAAGACCAGGACGGTGTCGCCGTCGTCGCTGCGCATGGGCTGCTCGCCCGAGATCAGGTCGATGATCTTCAGCCTGACGGCGCCGAGCGAGACGTTGGGCGTTTCGAATACGCCTTGCTGGTCTGGGCCGCGGTGGAGCAGCGTGGCGGTGGCTTCGCGGATGCGCTCGCCGGCCGAGGGACGGTCCTTATGCGTGAATCCGACGATGCCGCACATTCTGTTCCGATTCTAGCAAACGAGCCGCGCACGGCGGCTCATATCCTGGATAATTCACCGGTGCCGAGCAGCTTTTTGTGCCCCCACCCCAGAGTGTCATTCCGAGCGGAGCGAGGAATCTATGTATTTCACCTTCTAGGGCTCATGGAAATGATGGGAGCCATTTCTTCAGGGTGCTAATTGTCTTCCAGCGATTCATCACGATGCGGGGGTCGAAAAATGCATAGATTCCTCGCTACGCTCGGAATGACACGTCTGTCAATAAGTCTAATTTCAGTCCTGCTCAACCTCAAATCGGTTCGGCATCCAGGATATATACTTCTGGTCCTCAGCGACCGAGTTTAAATGAAGCGCAGACTCCTCGAATACCTGGCGTGTCGGCCGTGCGGCCGCCCGTTCGCGCTGCGCGCCGAACGCGAAGAAGACGCAGAGATTATCGAGGGCACGTTGTCGTGCCCAGCGTGCGGCGCGAATTTTGCGATCGTGCGCGGCATCCCGCGATTTCTCTCCGCCGAGCTGTCGGCGGAAAAGCGGGCGACGGCGGCGGCCTTCGGGTACGAGTGGACCCACTACTCGGAGTTGAACGAGCAGTACCGGGCGGAGTTTCTCGACTGGATCCATCCCCTCCAGCCGGAGGCGTTCCGCGGCCGCGTGGTGCTGGACGCAGGCTGCGGCAAAGGCCGCCACGCCTGGCTTTCGGCGGAGTTTGGCGCGCGCGATGTGGTGGGCATCGATCTCTCGGACGCGGTCGAAGCGGCTTACCAGAACACGCGGCAACTGCCCAACGTCCACATCCTGCAAGGCGACATCTACCATCTGCCGCTGCTGGCGCCCTTCGACCTGTTCTACAGCATCGGCGTGCTCCACCATCTTCCCGATCCCAAGCAGGGATTCCTGGCGCTGGTCCGCCACCTGCGGCCGGGCGGCCGCGCCGTAATCTGGGTGTACGGCAAGGAAGGCAACTGGTGGATCGAGAAGATCGTCAACCCCGTGCGCATCCACTTCACCTCGCGCGCTCCCAAGGCGGTGACCCGCGCGCTGTCGTTCGTGCTCTCATTGCCGCTCTACGCCGCGCTCAAGTTCGTATACGCCCCGGCGAGGACGCGGCCATGGCTGAAGAAGCTGTTGTTCTACTCCGACTATCTCTGCGCGATCTCCAACTACTCGTTTGCCGAGAATTTCTGGAACGTCTTCGACCACCTGGTGGCGCCGACGGCCTTCTACCACAGCCGCGCCGAAATCGAGGACTGGTTCGCGGCCGCAGGACTCTCCGAAGTGGTGGTCACGCAGCGCACCAACAATAGCTGGAGAGGGACGGGAGTGAAGAAGGATTTGTAATTGGTAATTGGTAATTTGTAATTTGTGATTGGCGATCACCACTATCAAGCGCGCCACCCGAACGCACACAGCAGTCAAATCACAAATCACAAATTACCAATTACAAATTACGTGATCCTAACCATTTTTCCGCCGACCCCGAGCCGGTAATGCTCGCCCCGCCATAGGATCCGGTCGCTGAAATAGCTGGCTGCCCAGAAGCCGAAGCCCATGAGGTCACGGAAAGGATAGAGCCAGCAGTAGACGAGCGAGCGCGTATCGTGGAGGGCCCCCCAGCCGGCGATGATGGAAAGCAGCGCGCGGTTGAGAAACGTGGCTGCGAAAAGCATCACGCCCGCCAGGAGCCTGCCCGAAGCCGCCCCCGCCACGAGGCCGAGCAAACCATAGGGCATCGCGAAGGTCAGCGCCATTCCCAGGTGTCCCATGGGACGGGAGTAGCGCGTGCTCTTCATCCAGCGCGTTTGATGAGCGAGCGATTGGCGCAGCGATTCGTGCAGGATGACATGGTCGATGACGTGGGGCGAGAGGATGACCTTGTAACCGGCGGCGGCGATCTCTTTGCCCAGCAGGAAGTCGTCCGAGCAATAGTCGGCAAACGCGGCGAAGCCGCCGATCTTTTGCAGGGCTTCCCGGCGCACCGCCATGGTCGGCCCGAGGGCGAACTTCATGCCTTCCAGCATCTCCGCGACCAGCACTCCCGAGGTCATCTCGACCGACATGCCCAAGGCTTCCAGGCGGGACCACAGCCCATCCGTCGGTTTGCCGCGGTAGACGGTGGTCACGCAGCCGACGCCGGGTTCGAGCAAAGCCGGAATCAGATGCCGAAGATAGTCAGGTGCGACCTCGACGTCGCTGTCGCTGATCACCAGGTGGTCGAAACTGGCTTGGCCCACCATCTTCGCCAGCGACCAGCATTTCGCGTTCGGCCAAGGCGGGTCGCCGGAAGTGACCAGCTTGACCGGCACCTGCGGGTAGATCCGCATCAGTTCGTGAACGATGGCGAGAGCGGGGTCGTCGCCGGTGCGGGCTCCAAAGATAATCTCGAAGCGCGGGTAGTCGAGGCGGAAGAAGCTCTCCAGGCTGTCCCGGAGCTGCGGTTCGATGCCGTGTACGGGCTTGAGCAACGTCACCGGCGGGAGCTCTGCACCGCTGCCGGCCAGGCGTTTTCTACGGAAACGCAGCACCGCCCACCCGACCAGCAGGAGGTAGAAGGTCGAGCTGAGCAAGCCCGCCAGCGCGACGACCATCAGTGCGCGTGCGACCATGGTGGTCCGCTTCGGATTGTACATGGTGAGCGGGGATTTTCATGCTGCCATGCTGGCCGTCATTTGCCGCGTATCGGACGTTTCGTCAGGGGCTGCTGGATGGAGGCAGGGTCGTTCGGCAGGTAGCGTTCACCAATGTCACCACCTTCACCAACTGGTGCTACAATGGAAGATATGAAGCGCGCTACGGTGACCATCCCCGATGACTTGGCTGAGGCCATGGAAACCTACGTCCGAGCCCAGGAGGCGCCGCCTCCGCTGACCGCTGTGGTTCAGGCCGCTTTGCGGCAATACTTGACAGACCGCGGTTACCTGCGGGCGCGAGGCCCGCTCCGCATCAAGCCTGCACCGCGCGGGAGCGGCCGTCGTGATGTGAGCCAGTCCCACGACCGCTACCTGTTCACCCCATGAGACGGTCTGTCCTCGCCGATACCGGCCCGCTCTATGCCGCCGCCGATCCGGACGATGCCCACCACCAGCGGGCGCACCGGGAATTGAGGCGAATTACTCGCGACAAACGCGAGGTAATCGTTGCCTACCCGACACTCGCTGAAGCTTACACTCTGGTCCTCTATCGGTTGGGGAAGCAGCCTGCCTTGAGCTGGTTGGACGACGTCCGGAGCGGCGTCGCCCTGGTCAATCCCACTCCCGAGGATTATCAGGAGGCCATGAAAAAGGTCCTGGCTTTTCCCGACCAGCCCATCACGTTGTTCGATGCGACCCTAGCGGTGTTGTGCGGTCGCCTGGGCGTTGAAGTGTGGACCTATGATCATCACTTCGACCTCATGCGGGCAGCGATTTGGCGGTGAAGGCAGTTTGGAATCTGCGCCGGCTTTCCTGTAGGCTGCCGACGCATGTTCGCTTCCCGTACTGGATGGGCCCTCGCGCCCAATCGCTTCTCCGCTGCGCTCGAACGCCATCGGGCTTCGGGCAGGGAAGCGCTCGACCTGACCGAATCGAACCCGACGCGCTGCGGGTTCGCTTACGATCGGTCGCTACTCTCGGCGCTCGCGGACCAACGCGGCCTTGCCTACGATCCCGATCCCAAGGGCCTGCGCGCGGCGCGGGAAGCGGTATGCGGCTATTACCGGCAGCGCGGCGCAGAGGCCGATCCCGAACACGTCATTCTCACCGCTAGCACCAGCGAGGGATACAGCTTCATCTTCCGCCTGCTGTGCGAACCCGGCGACGAGGTGCTGGTGCCCGCGCCCAGCTATCCGCTGTTTGAGTTCCTGGCTTCGATCCAGGATGTGAAGCTGGTCTCCTATCCGCTGCTCTACGACCACGGCTGGCAGATCGATCTGCACTCGCTGGCAGCAGCGGTCACTTCGCGCACACGCGCTATCCTGGTGGTTCATCCCAACAATCCCACCGGCTCTTTCGTGAAGCCGGCAGAGATGGACTTGTTCGATGCGCTCTGCCGCGAGCGCGAGCTGGCGCTGGTGGCCGACGAGGTGTTTCTCGACTACGCTCACGATGGCGCCGCCCGGCCGAGCTTCGCCAGCCCGCGCCAAGCGCTGACCTTCACGCTGAGCGGGATCTCAAAAATCTGCGCGCTGCCGCAGATGAAGCTGGCGTGGATCGTCGCCGGCGGCGCCCCCGAGCTTGCGCGAGAAGCGCTGGCGCGGCTGGAGGTCATCGCCGATACCTGCTTGTCGGTCAGCACGCCGGTGCAGCTTGCGTTGCCTGAGTTCCTCGCGCAGCGCGACGAGATCCAGAGGCAGGTGAAGGAACGGGTGGCGGCAAACTTGGCCGAACTCGACCGGCAGCTCGCGGCGCAGAAATCAGTTCGACGGCTGGAAGTCGAAGGCGGCTGGTATGCAGTGTTGCGAGTGCCAGTGACACGCTCGGATGAAGAGCTGGCCATCGCGCTGCTCGACGAGCAGTCGGTCGTCGTCCATCCCGGACATTTTTACGATTTCCCCGGAGAAGGATATTTGGTCGTGAGCCTGATCACGCCGGCGGAGATATTTGCGCCTGGCATTGGGCGGGTTCTGGCTGCACTGGAACAAATCCATGGTTGATGTGTCAGGTGAAAGGGCACGGCTTCCAGCCGTGCCGCCGACGTGCATAGATGAAGCGGCCTTTAGGCCCTGAGGGAAATTTCCTCAGCGGCTAAAGCCGAGATCTTACTTGTGTTCTACGGCACGCCTGAAGGCGTGCCCCTTCACCAGCCAGATCCACTAGCCAGTTATTCGCTATACCTGCCGAGAATGAAGGGATTCGTCTCCCGCTCTTCGCCGATCGTGGTCAGCGGGCCGTGGCCGGGCACCACGACCGTCTCATCCGGCAGCGACATCACCGGCCCTTTCAGCGAGTGCATGATCTTCTTGAAGTTTCCGCCGGGCAGGTCGGTGCGGCCGATGCTGCCGGCGAACAGCGTGTCGCCGGCGATCAGCTTCTGCTCGGGAGCGAAGTGGAGACAGACGCTGCCTTCGGTGTGCCCGGGCGTGTGCATCACCACCGCTTTCAGGCTACCCGCGCCCACAACATCGCCCGCGGAGAGGTCCTGGTCGATATCGATTTTGCCGGGGGGCGTCATCCCCAGCCAGGCGGCGACCTGGTCCGCGGTCTTCAGCAGGTCGTAGTCGTTCTGGTTCAGCAGGATGGGAGCGCCGGTGAGCCGCTTCAGCTTCATGGCCCCGCCGACGTGGTCGATGTGTCCGTGGGTGACGACGATCTGCTTCACGGTTAAGCCGTGCCGGCCGACGATGGCCATGATCTCGTCGATGTCATCGCCGGGATCGATGACCATGGCTTCGTGGGTGGCCTCGTCGCCGATGACGGAGCAGTTGCACGCCAGCGGCCCGACGGGAAAAATCTCGTGGATCATAAGTCAGTTGCCAGTAGCCAGTTGCCAGTTATTTCGGCATCGCGGGCGGCGACTCGGGCTGGGGCGCCGGCTGCGGCGCGGGCTGGCTCTTGGTCTGGCTGGGCTTGATGTTGCCCAACACCGAGCCGCCGGTGGAGCGGCGCGAGGCGATGACCGAAAGCGTGATGG
The DNA here is from genome assembly GCA_035604095.1 of Terriglobales bacterium. Lineage (GTDB taxonomy): Bacteria > Acidobacteriota > Terriglobia > Terriglobales > Acidobacteriaceae > JAHFUA01. The sequence continues at coordinate 6,642 of DATNJE010000303.1, read as the reverse complement.
AAGTGACCATGAAAAGGATGGCCGACCAGGTGGTGGCGCGCGTCAGCACCGTGGCCGACCCGCGCGGGCCAAAGGCGGTCTGGCTGCCCATGCCGCCGAAAGCGGCGGCCACATCGGCGCCGCGCCCGCTCTGCAACAGCACCACGATGATCAGGAAAGCACAAACCAGGACGTGAATAACGGTTAGAGCGGCAACCCACCACATGTCGGATCAGATTGAGGGCGTCGGGCGCCCGTGCCTTTCTTCGTATTTGCGGAGGGTTGGATGGTGCGGAAGGCGGGACTTGAACCCGCATGCCTCGCGGCGCCACCCCCTCAAGATGGTGTGTCTGCCAATTCCACCACTTCCGCAGTCGGACAAAACTCTCCGCGTGCGCGAATCACGCGCCTTGCAGTGAGGGCAATAGGGATTATACCAAAGGCTTATCCCTGCTCCGGGGCAGATGACCTGATCACCCGATCCTAATACTTCACAATCGCCGCAAACGACTTGGCATCCAGGCTGGCGCCGCCGACCAGCGCCCCGTCGATCTCGCTCTCTGACATCAGGGCCTTGGCGTTATCCGGCTTCACGCTGCCGCCATAAAGGATACGCAGGTTCTCCGCAACCGTTTTGCCCAGGGCCTTGGCGGCTTCGGCGCGGATGACGGCGTGCGCCCCGGCCGCGAGCTGCGGAGTCGCTGTCTTGCCGGTGCCGATGGCCCACACCGGCTCGTAGGCGATCACCAGCTTGCGCGCCTCTTCGCCGAAGACGCTGCTCAGACCGCGCTGGCACTGGCGGCGCAGGACCTCCTCGGTCAGCCCGGATTCGCGCTCCTGCAAAACTTCGCCCACGCAGACGATCGGCACGAGTCCGGCGGCGAGCGCCGCTTGCAGCTTGCGATTCACCGTGTCGTCGGTCTCGCCGAAATACTGGCGCCGCTCGGAGTGGCCGATGATGACGTGTGTGCACCCCACCGCCACCAGCATGCCCGCCGAGATCTCGCCGGTGTAAGCGCCTTCTTTTTCCCAGTGCAGGTTCTGCGCGCCCACGCCGATCGACTGCCCGGCCAGCGCCTCGACCACCGCCGGCAGACAAATGAAGGGCGGGCAGATGGCGATCTCGTCGCGCGTGTGTCCCTCGACCATGGGCAGGAAGGCGCGCAGGAACTCCTGCGCCTGTTGCGGCGTCTTGTACATCTTCCAGTTGGCGGCCATCAGTTTTTTGCGAGCCATCAGTTAGTTCCAATCAGGACTTCATACGGTCGGCCTGATGCCGGTCGACGTTGGGCCATGGCGGCTTTTGCGAATGTGTCGAGTGTCGGTTTGTCAAACAGCACAAATTTGACCAGCACCAGGTGTTTGGCAGACTGCAACGTTTCAATTGCCGTAGGTATGGCCACCCATGCTGCCTGTTCGACGGGGTAGCCGAATATTCCGGTTGAAATCGCAGGAAAGGCGATGCTATGCAGCTTTAGTTCGTCAGCGACCCGCATGGCCTCGCGATAACAACTGGCAAGCAGTTCTGACTCGCGATGATCACCGCCCTCCCACACTGGGCCGACGGCATGGATTACATGCTTTGCTGGAAGCTGTCCGCCGGTAGTCGCGACTGCCTGACCGGTCGCAACGGGGCCGCGCTGAGCGCGTAGGCGCCGACATTCTTCCGCGATCGCCGGGCCGCCAGCGCGATGAATCGCGCCACACACGCCTCCGCCGGGCAGGAGGTCGGAGTTGGCTGCATTCACGAGGGCATCGGTGGTCTCGCGGGTGAGGTCGCCGCGGAGCAGAAAGATTTGTTCCGGATCACCGGTCCGGAGAATCAGCGTATAGTCGTCGTGCGGCAAGTCCATCTTCGAGCTCAAAACCAGATTCCTCGCGGCGCCCTCACTCGCGTTGCTCGCTCGGGCTTGGCCGGTATGACAGTGGGAGAGACCCTCTTACGGCGCGGCTAAAGCCGCGCCCCTTCAAAAACCCAGATCCCTCGCTTCGCTCGGGATGACGGCAGCGGGCTCAGACGCCCGCTAAGCGCCGTCACTTGTTACTCAGCGCTTCCACTCCCGGCAGCTTCTTGCCTTCCAGAAACTCCAGCGATGCGCCGCCGCCGGTGGAGATGTGGGTGATCTTGTCGGCCACGCCGGCGTTGTGTACCGCGGAAACCGAGTCGCCGCCGCCGACAATCGAGACCGCCGGACGGTTCGCCGCCACCGCGCGCGCAATGGAGTCGGTGCCGTGCGCGAACGGTTCCTGCTCGAAGACGCCCATCGGCCCATTCCACACGATGGTGCTGGCGTTCTCGATCTGCTCGGAGAACAGCGCCACCGTTTTTGGTCCGATGTCGAGACCCATTTGCCCGGCAGGAATCGCATGCCCTTCCGTGACAATGTGAGTTTTGGCGTCGGGCGCGATCTTGCTGGCTACGACGTGGTCCACCGGCAGCAGAAACTTGATGCCGCGCGTCTTGGCCTGGTCGAGCAGCTTGTGGGCGAGATCGAGCTTGTCGTTCTCGAGCAGCGAATTGCCCACCTCCATCCCGCGGGCTTTCAGGAACGTGTAGGCCATGCCGCCGCCGATCAGCAGCGCGTCCACCTTGTCGATGAGGTTCTGGATGACGAGGATCTTGTCGCTGACCTTGGCCCCGCCCAGGATAGCGACGAACGGGCGGCCGGGATGGTGCAGCGCCCGGCCGAGATAATCGAGTTCCTTCTGCATGAGCAGCCCGGCCGCCGACTTCTTGACGAACTTGGTGATGCCGACCGTGGAAGCGTGGGCGCGGTGCGCGGTGCCGAAAGCATCGTTCACGTAGTAGTCGGCCAGCTTGGCAAGCTCGTGCGAAAAGTGCTCGTCATTGGCTTCCTCTTCGGGGTGGAAGCGCAGGTTCTCGAGCAGCAGAGTATGGCCTTTCTCCAGCTTCGAGGCCATTTCCTCGGCCTGCATGCCGATGCAGTCGGGCGCGAAGCCCACGTTGATGCCGCGGCCGATGCGGGTGTCCAGCAGGTTGCGCAGCCGCTCCGCCACCGGCTTCAGGCTCATCGTGGGATTGGGCTTGCCCTTGGGACGCCCGAGATGCGATGCCAGCACCAGCCGCGCATGGTGGCGGACGGCGTATTCGATGGTCGGCAGCGTTTCCGCGATGCGGGTGTCGTCCATGACGCGGCCGCTCTCGTCGAGCGGGACATTGAAGTCCACCCGCATGAAGACGCGCTTGCCGTCGAGGTCGAGGTCTTTGATGGAAAGCTTTGTCATGATCGGGTCATCGGGTGATCGGGCCATCGGGCGATTGATTTGCATCGGATTCAATGACCCGATGACCCGATCTCCCGATCAGCCGATTAATCCTCACAGTCCTTTGCTGCCCAGGTAGTTGATCAGGTCGCGCACCCGGCAGGAGTAGCCCCACTCATTGTCGTACCAGGAGATGACCTTGACGCAATTGCCGGCCACCACGCGGGTCATGGGCGCGTCCACGATGGAGGAGTAGGGATTCCCGCGGAAGTCCGACGAGACCAGCTCTTCTTCCTCAAATCCCAGATACGGCGCCAGGCGGCCGCTCGCCGAGGCCTTCTTCATGGCCGCGTTCACTTCTTCCGCCGTGGTTTTTTTCTCCACGAACACCACCAGGTCCACCACCGAAACATTGGGCGTGGGCACGCGCATGGCGAAGCCATCCAGCTTGCCTTTGAGTTCGGGGATCACCAGGTACACGGCCTTGGCCGCGCCGGTGGTGGTGGGGATCATGTTGACCGCCGCCGCCCGTGCCCGCCGCAGGTCCTTGTGCGGGAAATCGAGGATCACCTGGTCGTTGGTGTAGGAGTGGATGGTGGTCATGGTCCCGCACTGGATGCTGAAGTTGTCGTTCACCACCTTGGCGATGGGCGCCAGGCAATTCGTGGTGCAGGAAGCGTTGGAAATGATGTGGTGCTTCCCCGCATCGTACTTATCTTCGTTCACGCCCAGCACGATGGTGATGTCCTCGTTCTTCGCCGGAGCCGAAATGATCACCTTCTTCACCGTGCCGCGCAGGTGCTTCCTGGCGTCGGCGGCGTCCGTGAAGCGGCCGGTGGATTCCACCACCACCTGCGCTCCCAGCGACGCCCAGTCCAGCTTCGCCGGATCCTTCTCGGAATAAACGCGGATGCTGCGGCCGTCCACCTGGATGCTGTCCTGGGTGTGGGTGATTTTGTTGGGCAGGTTGCCGAGGATGGAATCGTACTTGAGCAGGTGCGCCAGCGTCTTGGGGTCGGTGAGGTCGTTGACGGCGACGAATTCCAGGTTCTTGTCCGTCAGCGAAGCGCGCAGGATGTTGCGTCCGATGCGGCCGAACCCGTTGATGCCTACTTTAATGGCCATGTTTCCTCCGGCATTTTGAATAGAAGATCGGAACTGCTAGGACCAAACTTGAAATCGTAGCATAAAAGCGGCTCGCGGCTTTTGGCGGTTGGCTCTTGCCTCTTGAAAACCGCTCTTGGCTCTTGGCTCTTGGCTTTTGGCTGTTGGCTTTTGGTTCGGTTCTTATTTGGGACGTGAGCCCAACAACCACTACGGGCGGAAGCCAAAAGCCAAGAGCCAATAGCCGGAGAACTACGAGCCAATAGCCAAAAGCTGCCTTTCTGTGTTACACACGCAGCATGCGGAAATGGATGAAAGAGCGTCTGAGCCGCAAACGCAAGCCGCCCGCCGCCGCGGATTCGGAATCGACCGGTAAGGTAGGGCAGAAGCGCCCTGCCGGGGAAGCCCAACCGCTGCAGCCGGATTATCTGGAGGCCTTCGAGGCCCAAAAAGCAGTCGTACGCGAGCCCCCGCCGCCGCCAACTCCGCCCGCGCCTAAAGTCAAGCCCCCTGCGCCCCGCATCGAAGTCGAACTGCAGCCGGAATCCCCGGCCACGCCTCCGGCGCCGGCTTCGGAAGCCATCGGGCACGCACCGCAGAGGAAGCCCAAGGGAGTCGTGGTGCTGGCCATCGGCCTGCCCGGATCGGGAAAGACCACCTGGTTCGGCCGGCGCGGGGTCACGCCGCTATCCAGCGACATGCTGCGCAGCGTGCTGTTCGACGACGTAGAGGAGCAGCGCTACCAGGGGCTGGTGTTTTCCACCTTGCGTTCGTTGCTGCGCGCCCGCCTGGTTGCCCGCATGCCGTGGAACTACGTGGACGCCACCAACCTCTCCCCCCGCGAGCGCCGCCAGTGGATCCACATGGCCCGCGGCTTGGGCTACGAGGTGCACGCCGTCTTCTTCGATGTCCCGCTGGAAGTCTGCCTGGAGCGCAACCGGCGCCGCGAGCGCGTGGTCCCTGAGGACGCGCTGCGGCGCATGGCCGCCAAGCTCCGTCCGCCCACCTTCGAAGAAGGGTTCACCAAGATCGTGGTGGTGCGGGTGAAGCGGAAGAATGGCGAAGGCGGCGAGGCGGAAGCTTCCGACGCCGAGTGAGCGGCAGAAGCTCCTCTCTCATGGTCACTTCAGGTATTGCAGCATCTCCTTGAAGCTGGGGCCGCTCGAAGTGCGCAGCAGCTCGTAGATCATCATCTCTGTCGAGGAAATGACGGCGCCGGCGGCACGCATGCGGTCGAGGCCGATCTTCCAGTTCCACTCCGTGCGCGAGCTGACGGCGTCCGAGGCCACGTGGACGAGGTAGCCGCTATTGAGCGCGCCGATGACCGTCTGCGTGACGCAGATGTGTGATTCCATGCCGCACACCAGCAGGGTGTTGCGGTCGCCGGGTAGCGCCTTGACGCGGGCGCAGTAGGCGTCGTTGTTGAAGCAGCCGAATTCGTTCTTCTCCAGCGGCGCGGTCTCGGGCAGCAGCGAGGCGATCTCGGGAATGGTCGCGCCCAGTCCTTTCGAGTACTGCGTGGAGAGCAGCACCGGCAGGCCGAGGATCTTGGCCAGCCGGATCAGCAACTGCGAGTTGCGCACCATCCGTTCTTTCTCGAAGATGGGCGGCAGCAGCTTTTCCTGGATGTCCACCACGGAGAGCGCGCAGTGGCGCGCTTCGAGCGGAGTGCGGGCGATCTCGGCGATGTCCGCCGGGAGAGTTGGGCTAGCAGTGGAAACCATGGCGCCTCCTGACAACCAATGGCAGCGATCGAAGGCTTTATTTTACACGCCCGCGACGCATGGGGTATGGCAACCGCGGACACAGAGGCCACAATGGGAAGCGCCCCGGCGAGTTCCGCGAGGCTCGGGTTGACCACGTTGCGGGAGGGCAATAGAATTAAATGTAAGGCGTTTCGCGCCTGCGCGCGGCCGCTTTCGCTGTATTGCTGCCCCCTCGTTCAATGGTAGGACAGCTGACTCTGGATCAGCATATCGGGGTTCGAATCCCTGGGGGGCAGCCAATTAGAATCAGTCACTTCCGCGTGCTCGTCTGACTTCCCCTCATGTTCCGGTTGCGCCTGGGTTGCGTTTTGTTGCGGAGTTGTTTTCGTGTCCAGCCGGTCCACCCAGGAGACATCGGCACCGGGAATCAGGTGCCCGTACACGTCCGCCGTGATCTGAATCGAGCTGTGGCCCATTTGGTCGCGCACATAGGCCAGAGAAGCGCCATCCTGGATCAATAGCGAACCGAAGGTGTGCCGCAGCTCATGCAGGGTGAACTTGCGCAGGCCAGCATGCTCCAGTGCTGGCTGCATGTAACGGACGGCGATGTTGTCGGGCTTCAGCGGCG
>DATNJE010000302.1:0-2936 GCA_035604095.1 Terriglobales bacterium | reverse complement strand
GTGGACATCGCCCAAGGCAACATCGACATTGCCGGAACCAAATATCACCTGGAACGCGGCGACATCCTGTTCAGCAATCCCACCACCATCGCTCCGGTGATCGACGTGGAAGCTAGCGCCCGGGTGCGCGACTATGACATCAGCATGGGCTTGCACGGGCCCATCGCCCACCCCAGCATCAACTATCGCTCCGACCCGCCCTTGCCGACCTCGGACATCATCGCGCTGCTGGCGCTGGGCCGTACCCAGGACCAGTCCATCGGCTACCAGACCGGACCCAGCCAGAGCCTGAACGAACTGACCTCCAATGCCGTGCTGGAACAGGCGCTGGCCAACGCCTACAGCAGCCGCGCGCAAAGGCTGTTTGGCGCCAGCCGCATCAAGATCGATCCCCAGGCCGCCGGGGCGGAGAACAACTCCAACGCCCGCGTTACCATCGAGCAGCAGGTCTCGGACAAGGTGACCCTGACCTTTATCAGCAATGTGTCGCAATCGGCGCAGCAGATCGTGCTGGTGGAATACAACATCAACCGCCACCTGTCGGTGGTCGCGATCCGCGACCAGAACGGCGTGCTCTCCTTCGACGTCAGATACCGGCAGCGCAAGCGCTGAGCCAGGAGTGCTTTGGGCTGCTGCTAAAATGTACTTTGAAGTCCAATGAGGGAGTCCGATCGAGATGTGGCTAGGGTTTGCAAGAAGGACCTCCGAAAAAGCCTTTGACCCCAGATTGGCGAGCCTGGAGCCGGTCTTTCACGCTCCGCCGCTGACGCCCGAGCTGATGGCGGCGATCAAGCTGATTTCTCCCCGGCTCAAGCTCGCGCAAGATGAGATCTCGCGTGTGGTTTGGGAAAAAGAGCAGAACGGCACGTGCTGGAGCGAGTACGAGGCCCTGCGGCCGTTGTTGTCCGACATCGAGAAACCCAGGAAGGTTCTTGAAATAGGCCCGGGGCTGGGACGGTCGGTGGTCTTCTTCTGCAAGCAATTCGGATGGCAGAACAGTGAAATCCATCTCTTCGATGGAGACGGCGCCGCCACCAAGTACAAACAGAAGTATTACGATTCCGGAAAGAACTCGCTGCAGGATTCCTTTTGCGGCAATCTGGGACTGTTGCGGTCCATCCTCGACTACAACCAGATCTCGAACTATACGCTCTTCAATGCCCGGCAAACGGCGCTGGCGGAACTGCCCGGGCCCTACGACCTGCTCTACAGCTTTTACAGCATCGGCTTCCACTGGTCGCTGGAGCTCTTCCTGGATGACCTGTTGCCCCTGATGCACGAGAAGACGCTGGCGATCTTCACCGTCAAGCAGGATTTTCGCGGCTTCCCTCGCCTGAAAGATTTCCACTGCCGCGTGGTGGAATGGAAGACGGTCTTGCGAAAGAAGTCATCGCGGCTGGGCATGCTCATCATGAGCAAAGGGATTGAACCCAGCGTCGGGATTTCCTTGTAAAGTTGAGCGTGTCGAATTCTGTTCCGCCCGATCACTGCATTATGTCCGGGCCGGGGCGGCGCATGGACGAGATTCCGCAACCCGACGCCTACCGCGATGAGCGGCTGCTGATGGTCGAAGAGCAGCTTCGCGCCCGTGGCATCCGTGATGAGCGTGTGCTGGACGCGATGGCGCGCGTGCCGCGGCACGAGTTCGTTCCTCCGGAGCACCGCGGCGAAGCCTACGAAGACCATCCTCTTCCCATCGGCGAAGGCCAGACCATCTCGCAACCCTTTGTGGTGGCGGCCATGCTGGAGGCGTTGGCGCTTCGGCGCGAGGACGTGGCGCTCGAAGTCGGAACCGGCTCGGGATATGAAACCGCGGTGCTGGCGGAGTTGGTGGGCACGGTGTACAGCATCGAACGCATCGCCAGCCTGGCGGAGCGGGCCCGCGCGGTGCTCGCGCGGCTGGCGTACGGCAACGTCACCGTGGTCCACGGAGACGGCAGCCAGGGCCTGCCGGATGCCGCGCCCTTCGATGCCATCGTGGTCTCGGCCGCGGCGCCGCAGGTGCCCGCGTCCCTGATGGGCCAACTGCGCGACGGCGGCCGCCTGGTGATACCCGTGGGCAGCGGCTTCGCGCAGGAACTCCAACTCGTGCGCAAAATCGGCGGCAACTCCACGACGATGTATCTGGATGGCGTTCGCTTTGTCCCGCTCATTGGCCGCGAGGGATTTCACATTGAGTAATTGGGTAATTGGAAGCGATCGGATCATCGGATGATCGGATCATCGGGTGATCGAAGATTCGCAGTCAACCAAGCATTTCTTCCAATGACCCGATGACCCGATCTCCCCGATCACCCGATGTTAGAATCCCTCCCGTGTCCATCGCTCGAAGTTTCCGCATCACGCTCGACATGATCAAGTGGGAGCACTCGATCTTTGCGCTCCCGTTTGCGCTGGCCGGAGCGATGCTGGCGGCCGGAGGCTTGCCCACCTGGCGACAGCTCTGGTGGATCCTGGTGGCCATGGTGGCCGCGCGCTCGGCGGCGATGGCCTTCAACCGGCTGGTGGACCAGCCGCACGACGCCGCCAACCCTCGCACCCGCGCCCGCGCCCTGCCGACGGGGCTGCTCTCGCGGCAATTCGTTGGCGGCTTTGTTGTGCTGTCCTGTGTGGTGTTCGTGCTGGCCGCGGCGGAGCTGAACCGGCTGGCGCTCGAGCTTTCGCCGGTGGCGCTGGCAATCCTGCTGCTCTACTCCTACACCAAGCGCTTCACGCGATGGTCGCACCTGATTCTTGGCTTTGCTGACGGCATCTCGGCGCCGGCGGCGTGGATCGCCGTACGCGGCTCGCTCGACTGGCGCATCATCATTCTGGCCGCCGCCGTGACCTTCTGGGTGGGCGGCTTCGATGTCCTCTATGCCTGCCAGGACTATGACTTCGACCGCCAGGCCGGGTTGCACTCGATCCCACGCTTCGTCGGCATCCGCCGCGCGCTG
>DATNJE010000301.1:0-4100 GCA_035604095.1 Terriglobales bacterium | reverse complement strand
CACGGTGTAGCGGCACTCCTTGCGGTCATTGGCGGCGTAGGCGGCGACCGTCAGCACGCCGGCGGCAACCAGGGACCACTTTGCGCCGCTGCTCATCCTCTCCATAAATCCTCTTTCCTCCGACCGGTCGCCCGCGGGGATGTCACTCTCCGGAGCGATACATAGCCATTTCGTACAACAGCGCCTTCTGGTCATAGGCGCGGATCAGGTGGCCGTGCGCACCCATGTCAGTGGGGTTTTGTTCTACCGTGCGCCTGGCATCGCGGATGTAGGCATTGACGGTGTCCAGATTCTCACGGTAGGTGGACAGCAGGGCGGGCGACTTTTGCTGCACCATGCGCAGCATTTGCGCATCGTCATCGTCCACGGCGACCGTGGACGTTACGCTGGCGGTAACCGGAGCTGGAACGCTGGCGGTGAGCGAGGCCGGGCGGGTGCTGTTATTGCGGAACCAGATGACGCTGATGGCGAACAGCAACATTGCGGCGAAGGCCAGCAGGCTGCCGCCGGTCGCCCAACGCCGCGGGCTCAGGACCGCCGCCGGCGGGCGAAACCGCATCGTCCCCGCCGGGGGACGCACCAATCCTTCCCGCTCCAGAGCGCCTCGAATCCCGCTCCAGACGCGCGGGCTGGGGTCCTGCATCGGCAGCAGCAATTTGGCCGCTTCGGCGATATAGCGCAGGTCCTGCACCAGGTCGGAACACACCGGGCAGGAGCGCAGATGGGCTTCCTCCTCCGCGTTCCCGCCGCTCTCGATGATGTTGGGCAGAAGCCTTTGGATCTCAGCGCAATTCATGGCTACAACCCTCTCCCCGTATACTCTCGCCCGTGTGCTCCCTGCCTCAGTGTCTGATGGCCTTTTCGGCTCTGTTCACTCGGAGCAGGTCTCTCAGCTTCATTCTGGCCTTATGCAACTGCGACTTGCTATTGCCGATCGAGCAACCCATCATCTCCGCGATCTCGTTGTGCTCGTAGCCCTCGACATCGTGCAGCACAAAGATGACGCGGTAGCCGGGCGGCAGGCCTGCGATCGCCCGCTGCAAGTTGAGCCGGTCGATGGACCCGGCCAGCACATTGTCGCGGGCCCCAAAGTCTCTTCTCGGCCCATCCTCTTGCTGCGGCTCCAGGCTCTCTTCCAGCGAGACTTCCGGCAGGCCTTTCTTGCGCAGGTGCATCAGCACCACGTTGACCGACAGCCGGTGCAGCCAGGTCGAAAACGCCGATTCGCCGCGGAAGGTGGCGATCTTGCGATAGAGCTGCAGGAACGCCTCTTGCGTGAGGTCTTCCGCCTCGGCCGTGTTCCCGGTCATGCGCAGGCAAAGTGAGTACACCCGCCGTTTGTGCAAGGCATACAGCACCTCGAACGACTCGGCGTCTCCCTGCTTGGCCCGCTCAATTGCCTCTGCCTCTGCGATCCCGGGGCCGGCTGATTTTTTCGCTTGTGCCAAATCGCCTTTGCAGGCCGCATCTACCTAGATGCGGCCTAACTATCTGTCCGTTGTATTGGTTGCTTTGGGCTCCCAAACTTCAGTAACGCGCCGGCCCCGGTCGCCCGATGCTGTGGCGAGAAGGCTCGCTTTCCGGCTTCCCCCTGAGATGAGGCCACGGGGGGTCGGGGTGCAGGTTTATCCCGGGCTGCGAGTGGTGATGGTTTCCAGGCCGTGGCCGCCGGGACCGGTCTCGCGGCGGCGCAGCAGGATAGCAAAGACCACCCCCAAGGATGCAAGCCCCGTCAGAATCTTCAACATCGGCAGGTACCCGGCGGGGTTGGTCTCCCCGGCGTGGGCGGTGTCGTTGGCTAACCCCAAAAAGTAGTTGAAGGACGCCATGCCCACGTTCTGCACCATGGTCATGAGCCCCAAGGCGGTGCCCAAGGTCTTCTGCTCCACGATATAAGCCACTGACGGCCAGATGACCGCCGGCACCAGGGAAAAGGCAACCCCCATCATCGCCATGGATGCCACTAGATGTATGGGGGCAACGAACTGAGTGCTCCAGGGCCAGGGCAAGCGAACGTGCACGAGCAGGTTGGAATGCGCATATCCCATAATCGAAAACACGGGGATGAGCAGGGCGGAGCCGAAGATCATCAGCAGGGCGCGCTTGCCCACCCGGTCGGCCAGCAGGCCGAACAGCGGCGTCCCGACCATGGTGCAAGCGGTCAGGATGCTGAGCAGCAGTCCCGCGTCGGCGAGCGGCATCCGCTGCTGGTGCTGGAAGAACTTTACCGCGAAGGTCTCGAACGGGAAGATAGCGGAGTAGAACACTACGCACAGACCCACCAGATACCAGTAGGAGCGGCCGAATTTCAGGATGTCGCCGGCTACAACTTTGTCGGTTTCACCGGCATGTCCGAGATGGTAGTGGCGCTCGGCGCGGACTTCCAGAATCCAATACAGCAGCGGTCCGATGACGCACAGTGTCACAAACCCGACGCCGATCATCCACGGTGTGTGCCAGGATTTGTACGCACTGCCCGCCCAGCTCGGGGAACTCTGCGCCAGCAGCGTTCCGAAGCGCGCGATCACCAGGTTGATGCCGAAGGCGAAGCTGAGTTCTTTTCCTCGAAACCACTTGGCCAGGGCGGTGGTGACGGAGACGATCAGCGACTCCGCCCCCATGCCGAAAATGAAGCGGCCGCTGGCCATGACACCGAAGCGCGGGGTAGAAGCCGTGAGGATGGTGCCCGCCAGACAGATGGTTCCGAACAGGAGGGTCGCCTTGCGCGTGCCGATGCGGTCGATGATCACGCCGCCGATGAGCACGGTGGCAATGGGCGCGATGCTGTAGAAGGAATTCAGCAACCCGATGTTCTGGTCGCTGAAGCCGAGCTGCTTTTGCAGAATGTCGGCCAGCGGACTGAGCGCGTCGTAGAAGTAGTAGTTGCCGAACATCGCCAGGCTGACGAAGATCAGCACGGTCCAGCGATAGGCGGTCGAGGGCGCCGGCAGCGTCTCCGGCTTGGGCGTGGTTGTGGTTGAATCCACCAGAGGACCTTTAAATGCGACGTCATCCCTGCGTCGCGCAGCAGAGAATCCAAGATATCAGATTGTGTGCACGAAGTAAGCGGGCAGTGCTTGGTTAGCCACCGTGGAATCCTGGGTCGGAAGGCAGCGGATAGTTTTCGCCGGCCGGGGTAGAGACGCAGGCTGCGTCCCTACCCCAAGGAAGTCCTGTGGCTCACTGCGGTTTTTGCGGCGCTGACTTCGCCCGGTCCCTCAGGCTGTGGAGATCGGCATTGGTGAAAGTGCGCACGCTGGCAGGTTTCGGCTGCTGGCGCATAGTACGTGCCACTTCGGCCAGGCTGCGCTGATCGCCCGGCCCACGCGCGTTGACCACATCGAATTGCGCCGCTCCCAGGCCGGCTTCCGGGCCCGCGAACTCGACGGCTTGCGGCGCGGACTGGACGTACCCCATTGGTACCATCGCCCCGGGTTGGCTGACCTCCAGGCCAGTTTGAACGGCTGGAAGCACCGTGGTGAGATTGTCGAGCGTGGAGTTGGTGGCGCCCACCTTCAGATTCGAGGTTCCGTTGGTGGCTCCGATCGGGTTGGCGGAGACGGTGGACAGATTTGCCGTCGGCGTGACCAGCAATGGCGGGTTGCTCGAGCCAACCGTAGTGGCGTAACCCGACTGGATGAGCAAGCCGCCATACGGGGTAGTAATAACGATCGGCGCTACCGACACCGCTGAGCCCGGTTGGCCGCCAGCGGCGGAGTTAGAGGTTTGACCCACGGCGAGGGTCGTGAGGAGCACGAGGGCACAGATCACAAGCGTTGGACGCATTGGGAACCTCTGTTCACGCAGGTTCTTGGATTTGCCGGGGCGCCGCGGGGATGCACGGATTTGGTGGCAGTCCCGGTTAGGAGCCTACGTACCGCGCGTACAGACTGCGGGCGATCGCCGTGTCGGTCGTGCCCTTGATGATGGCGCGGCCGTCGGGGAACAGCGTCATCTCGTAATCTTCGCGCCAGAACTTTAGCACAAAATCGTTGTGGCGGACGGTGCCATGTGGCTTCAGGCGTTCCGTCATTGCAGCGAAGTCGATGGGCCGCTCCCGTTCATGGATCTGCACGGAATTGCGCCCGCACAGGGTGATG
>DATNJE010000300.1:0-5294 GCA_035604095.1 Terriglobales bacterium | reverse complement strand
GCCTGCCCGAAGTGCGGCGGCAAAGAGATCGTCTACTCCTGCGAGCCGAAGTGCTGTTTCAACCACGTCTGCGCCGATTGCCGCAGCACCTTCGAACTGAACACCGCGAAGACCGGCCAGTTCGACCAGCAAACTGCGATCGCGGCGGAAGAGCCGGCTTCGGACGAGCCTACCACCGGTTGCGCCAGTTGCGGCAGCCTGCGCGTGGCCGTCGTCAAGACCGTGCCCGACGAGACTCTGCTGCTGTGCGCCAATTGCCGCGCGGTGTCGAAGCTGGCGATTGAAGAATTTGTGCCGGGAAACTTTTGATTCTGGGAAAGCCGAGATCCTTCGCGACCGTTTCCCGCGCTTGAGAAAGCGCGCGGGAGCCCTCGGTCGCTCAGGATGACATCTTCTCGGTGTGAGGGCGCCGGCGCCACGTGGTTCAAGCCAAAAGCCAACAGCCAAAAGCTAAGAGCTGCCCTGCTACAATCCGCCCATGTCGAAGACGCGCGCCAAGAAAATCAAGCTGCTGCTATTCGATGTGGACGGCGTGATGACTGACGGCAAGCTGTGGATCTTTCCCAGCCCACCCTTGGCAAAACCGGCCCCTCGACTACGCTCGGGGCAGGCTCCGGGTGGGGCACCCGACGAGATCGAAGCCAAGGGCTTTCACGCACACGACGGCACGGCCATCTCGCTGGCGCGGCTGGGCGGCGTGAAGACCGGGCTGATCACCAAGCGCACCTCGGAAACCGTCGCCCTGCGCGCCCGCGATCTTCGGCTCGAGTATGTCTACCAGGGCGTGGGGGTGAAGCTCCGCGTGTTCGAGGAAATCCTGGACAAAGAGAAGCTCACGGCGGCCGCGGTAGCCTACATCGGCGACGACGTCATCGACCTGCCCATCATGCGCCACTGCGGCTTCGCCATTGCCGTAGCCAACGCCCGCGACGAGGTCAAGCAGGAGGCTCATTGGATTACGCCCCATGCCGGCGGCGAGGGTGCCATCCGCGACGCGGTCGAGTACATCCTGCGCGCCCAGGGGAGCTGGGATTCGGCGGTGAAGCAGTATTTGGAGCTGGGGGACGCGCCGAAGTAGCACTCAGCCGTCAGCATTCAGCAGTCAGCCAAACCAGAGACTGGCGTTGCTGAATGCTGACGGCCGAGTGCTGACTGCTCAAGAAAAAACCCGCGGGCTGCTGGAGGCAGGCAACCGCGGGCAATTCGGTTCCCTTGTGGAGAGGTTACCTCTCTGGAAAACCAGGTGAACCTTGTTGCTAGGTATGAACCCGGCTGGGCGAGAAAAGTTTCGCGATGACGAAAATCCCCACCCGGCTGAATGCTGACTGCTGACGGCTAATTCGGCAGCGGCTCCGTCTTCGCCATCACTGCGGCGAAGCGCGGATCTTTCCTCAATTGGACAAACACCTCGTCCTTGTACACGTCGTTGATGTGGGCGTAGCCCTCCTCGACGGCCTTCTTCAGGTACTCCAGGCTGCGGTCGTTGATGCCCTGGCGGGCGTAGATTCTGGCCAGGGTGTAGGCGTAGCGGGCGCGGTCCTCGGGAGAGGTCATGCGTGCCGCGATCCCTCCCAGCGCCTGCCGCTCGAAGATCTGCGGATCGAGTTCCAGGGCGCGCACCAACTCTGCGCTGGCTCGCTCGAATTCTTTCTTTTCGAAGTACGCCATCCCCAGATTGCTGTGGAACGAGGCCGCGCCGTCGTTCAGCTTCAGCGCCTTCTCATACTCGCTGATGGCCTTGGGGTACTTCTTTCTCATATAGAAAATCACGCCCAGGTTGTTGATAGCCTCGGCGTAGTTGCGGTCCATTTTGATGGCGTGGTTGAACTCCTTCTCCGCAACTTTGAGCTGGAGCAACTGCAGATAGGCGATGCCGGCCTTGTTGTGCAGCTCGGCCGAGTCGGCTTTCCTCATAGCCAGACGGTAGTACTCGATGGCATCGCTATATGCCTTCTTCGATCGCTGCTCGTCGCCGGCGGTCTCCAGTTCATGCGCCGAAGCGTCCGCGAAGGTAGGCTGAGGCAACTGCGGTCCCTGCACCATCACCGCCGAGGGAGCGCGGCTGGTCGGGATGGAACGAGTGTCAGGTTGCTGATTTTGCGGAGCCTGCGCCGGAGCAGACAGACTCGCTGCGGCTATACACATGATCCAGATCAGGTGAGGCATAGGTCCCTCCAGAACAATCGGGAGATCGGGTCATCAGGAGATCGGATGATCTGAAAGCCGCCGCCTGCTTTTCAAATGACCCGATGACCCGATCACCCGATCACCCGATGCCCCGATCACCGGGCACTCCCGGTCGCTACCGCCGGTCTTGAGTGCCGGGATCGGAGGCGGGCGCGTTCTTGTTGTTATCGTCTCCCTTGAAGACCCCTACGATCTTACCGAAGAAACCCTTCTTCTTTTTCGCAGCCGCCTCGGACTCCGCTGAGGTTGGTGGCTGCGCCGGGTTCTGGCCCGATGGCGGTGTTGTATTAGACACCGCAGGGGGTGGTGAAGGTTTCGGCCCCAGGCCCAGGATGCGCGAGAAGAAGCCCGGTTGCTGGGTTGCGGCGGTGTAATCGCAGGTATCGGTGGGCTCGGTGCCCGCCAGGAAGGCGGCGACGTAGTCGTCGGGGCAGGTCGGAGTGGCCAGCCGGTTGGTCACCTTGTCCAACTTCACGTCCACCACGCCCGAAGGCTGGGTGAACGGCTTCACCCCCTGATACTCGGGGAAGGTGACGGCCTTCTTCATGAACTCCGCCCAGATCGGCGCCGCGGTGTCGGCTCCGCTCAGCCGCAGATCGCTGTAGTCGTCGAAGCCAACCCACACGATGCACAGCAGGTTCGAGGTGTAGCCGGCGAACCAGCCGTCATGCGAGGTGCCGGTTTTGCCGGCCGCCGGCGCAGTGAAGCCGCGGGCGCGCACTCCGGCGGCGGTGCCCGAGTTGACGACCGACTCCATCATACTGGTCATGATGTAGGCCACGCGCGGGTCGAGCACCGGATGCGTCTCGGGCGTGTAGTCCTGGATCACTTCTCCCTGGGCATCGCGTACCGAGGTGACCAGCAGCGGCGAGATCTTCACCCCACCATTGGCAAAGATGGTGTAGGCGCTGGCGATGTCGAGCGGCGTGGCGTCATAGGCGCCGAGGGCGATGGCCGGCGTGGCCTGCACCGACTTGATGCCCGCCGCGCGCGCCAGCGCCGCCACCTTGTCGTAGCCGGCCATCTCCGCCACTTTGACGGTGGCGTTGTTCAGCGAGTGCGAGAGCGCGTAGGTCGCGTTGACCGGACCGTGATACTCCTCTTTATAGTTGCGCGGCTCGTAGATCTGGTCGCCGTAGGCGAAGGTGGTGGGGGAGTCGTCTACGATCGAGGCCGGCGTCAGCACCGGGTTCCCGTCAATTCCGGTGTTGATGGCTGCGGCGTACACGAAAGGTTTGAAGACGGAGCCGGTGGGGCGCCGCGCGGCCGCGTGGTTCAACTGGCTGAACCCATAGTTGCGCCCGCCCACCAGCGCCAGCACCTCGCCGCTATGCGGGTTCATGGCCACCAGCGCCACCTGGGCCATCGGGCCCGGCTGCACCGTCGTCTCCCACTTGGCGGTGTTGCCGGTCCCGACCTTTTGCCGCTTGGTACGCAGCTTTTCCACTTTGGCGTCGATCAGCTTGACGCCCATCTGCACCGCTTCCGCCGCCGCTTCCTGCAGTTGGGGATCGAGCGTGGTGTAGATGCGGTAGCCGTGCTCGTTCATCTCGCGCTCGGGAAACTTGGGCCCGAGAACATCCTTCACCAGATCCACGAAGTAAGGAGCGTCGCTGGCCTCGACGTTGGGCGGAGCGAGCTTGAGCGGCGTCGCCTTGGCCTTGTCCGCCTGCTCGCGGGTGATGGCTTCCGTCTCCACCATGGAGTCGAGCACCAGGTTACGGCGCTCCTGCGTCCGCTCGGGATACTTGTAGGGGGAGAGGTAGTTCGGGCGCTGGATCATCCCGGCCAGCAGCGCGGCCTCAGGCAGGCTCAGGTTCTTGATGTCCTTGCCGAAGTAGGCTTGCGCCGCCTCGCCGAAGCCCTGGATGGTGAACGAGCCGCGCTGTCCCATGTACACCGAGTTGGCATACATCTCGAACAGTTGCGGCTTGGAGAGGCGGTGCTCCAGTTCCCATGCGATGAGCACCTCCGCCAGTTTGCGTTTGATGGTCTTCCGCGGGCTGAGGAAGAAGCCACGCGCGATCTGCATGGTCAGCGTGGACCCGCCCTGCTCGTGACGTCCGCTGCGCAAATCCACCAGCGCCGCTTCCGCCAGCCGGTAGTAGTTGACCCCTGTGTGCTGGAAGAAACGGCGGTCCTCGATGGCCAGCACCGCATCCACCATGACCTTGGGGATCTCGTTGAAGCTGACCAGTCGCCGCTTGGCCCGCTGGTCGCTGTCGGAGAGCGCGGTGACGAGCTGAGGCTCCAGTTCGTAGGCTGCCAGTTCGTCGTGCTTGTCGTCGGTGGCGGTAATCTTTTCCACCTGCCCTTCGCTGACGCGGATTACCGCACCTTCGGCGCTGTGGTAGGAGGCAGGCCCGGGCCTGATCTCGATCCCCGCTTTGATCAGCTTGAAGCCGCCCATCGCCGAGTCGCCGCCTTCGGTGTACCCGGCCCGCCGGAGTTCGGCGGCGATCTGGTGCACCGTCATCTTGTCGCCGGTACGCACCAGCTTGGGAAGGGCGTAGATTTTGGCGGCGTTGGCGAAGATGGGGCCCTGCATCCGCCGCTCCACGATCCTCTCGTATTTGATGTAGTAGTAGGCAAAGACGCCGAGGGCGGCGAAGACCACCAGCAGCACGGCCGCGAGAGCCAGTTTCACCGCCGGATGCGACCAGCGGCCATGCGCACCCGCGTTGGTCAGGAATTTCGGGATCTTGAGTTTTATCGGCACAATCGATCGATGGAGTGCTCTACTTCGATTAAGACGCTGCTGCGGTTCATTCCGTTATGTGCTGCTCCAAGTATTAGATGCCACCAACCGGCTCCCTGCTTATTGTCCCGCAAAGTTCCTGGCCTCGGCTAGGGTACGGCGGCCCAACGCTGGTTGGGCGTTCGGCCGAAGGCTCAAGGGCGCGCGGTCAGATGCGCTTGTTCTTGGTCGCGGGATGGAAATTCAAGTCCAGCGGGAAGCCCGGCAGGTCAATGTGCACGCTGTAATCGGCCCAGATGGAAAGCTCCGCTCCATTGCGCTGCACGTGGATCTGCTCCGCTTTCAGCGGGATGCCGTAATCCGCGGCTTTCTTCGCCAGAGTGTTGCGGATGTCCAGCTCGCTCTTGTT
>DATNJE010000299.1:0-3794 GCA_035604095.1 Terriglobales bacterium | reverse complement strand
TCTCTCGACTGGCGCATTATCATCCTGGCCGCTGCCGTGACCTTCTGGGTGGGGGGCTTCGACGTCCTCTATGCCTGCCAGGACTACGACTTCGACCGCCAGGCCGGCCTGCATTCCATCCCGCGCTTTGTCGGCATCCGTCGCGCGCTGTGGGTGGCGCGCGCCTTCCACCTGCTGATGATCGGCCTGCTGCTGTGGCTTGTGTTCGCCCTGAACTTGGGCGCGCTGGCGATCGTCGGAGTTGCGGTCGTGGGCGCGCTGTTGGCCTACGAGCATTCGCTGGTCAGTCACCAGGACCTCAGCCGGCTGAACGCTGCTTTTTTCACCATGAACGGCGTGATCTCGGTGGTGTACTTCATTTTCATTGCCGCTGACCTGCTGCTCAAGAGGTAGCGCCGGGACGGCGTTACAATCGGCTCGTGCCCGAACCCTTTCCCCGAACCGTCTTTCACGTCGATATGGACGCCTTCTTCGTGTCGGTGGAGGAGCTGTTTGATCCATTGCTGAAGGGCAAGGCGGTGGTGGTGGGCGGGCAGCGCAATGAGCGCGGGGTGGTCTCGGCGGCCTCCTACGAAGCGCGCAAATTCGGAATCCACTCGGCTATGCCGCTGCGCACCGCCGCCCGGCAGTGTCCGCACGCCATCTTTGTGGACGGCCATCCGGAGCGCTACCGCGAGTATTCGCAGAAGGTGTATGGCGTGCTCGGACACTTCTCGCCCAAGGTGGAGATGGCGTCCATCGACGAAGCCTATCTCGACATGACCGGCACCGAGCGTTTGCACGGGCCGCCGCTGCGCGCCGCCCATGCCCTGCACGCAGCGATCAAGGGTGAGACGCAGCTCAACTGCTCCATCGGCATCGCTACCTCGCGGCTGGTCGCGAAGGTTTCTTCGGACCAGGCCAAGCCCAATGGCGTGCTGTGGGTCCTGCCGGGCGAGGAAGCGTGCTTCCTGGCGCCGCTCGATGTCCGCAAGATTCCCGGTGTAGGCAAAGTGCTGGAGAAGAGCCTGCACGATCTCGGCATCCGCAAGGTGGGCGACCTGGCCGCGCTCGATGAATCGTTCCTCGATGAGCGTTTCGGCAAGTGGGGACTGGCGCTGGCCGGCAAGGCGCGCGGCCTCGATGCCGGTGGATGGTTTGACACCGAGATTGGCGAGAACGACCAGCCCAAGTCCATCAGCCACGAGCACACCTTCAATGAAGATACGGCGGATGGTGAGCAGCTCGAATCCACGCTGGCGCGCCTCAGCGAGATGGTCTGCCGGCGTCTGCGCGAGCACGGACTCTACGCCCGCACCGTCCAGCTCAAACTGCGGTACAAGGATTTCTCTACCATCACACGCGCCCGCAGCCTGCCGCGAGCGACCCAGGTCGATGGCGAGATTCTTCAGCCGATCCGTGCGCTTTTTCGTGCGAACTGGAAGCCGGGCGCCGAGGTGCGACTCTTGGGCGTGCACGCCTCGTCCTTCGAAACTGCAGAAGGTCAGCTCGGGCTGCTGAACGGCGGAAAGCACGAGCGCTGGCAGCAGGCTCTCTCCGCCGCCGACCGCCTGCGCGACAAGTACGGGGAAGACGCCGTCTCCCTGGCTACGGGGTTGAAGGGCGGCTTCCGCGAGCGCACCCACGAGAATCCCTCGGCGCTTCCCGGCAAAGCTCCGAAGAACCGGGCCTAGCCGCTGTGGTTTTCACTATTACTCGTGCAATCGAGCGATTACTTGGCTTATAATTTTGCCGAGTTGGGCAAGTGAAGTGCCGTTCTACGCATTGAACGAAGTCCCTGCGGGCCAAAAGAGGCTCGGGGGATTTTTCGTTTTGGGCAGCTCCCGTGTCCAGCCACCAGAGATTCTCACTGGTTCGCGTCTCCGGCGTGAAAGTAGTGGGGTCGAGTAAGGAGTATCAGTAAGCGAATGGCAGAGAAAGAACGTGGCACGGTGAAGTGGTTTAACGCCACCAAGGGATTCGGTTTCATCCAGCGGGAACAGGGCGGAGACGTGTTCGTGCATTATTCCGCCATCCAGTCGGATGGATATCGCTCTCTCAACCAGGGCGACGCGGTGGAATTCGAAGTGCAAGACGGCCCCAAGGGATTGCAGGCCGCCAACGTCACCCGTCTATAGCTGTTTTCCGCAAGCGCAACTGATCATGAGCCGGCGCTGTCGTGTGTTCGCGCTGGAACTGGCTGACGTCCGTCCACTGGCTAAGGTATGATTTGCCTTGGGATGGCACAAGAGTTCCAGAGCGATGATTCTCGCCTTTGCGCGATCCACGAGAAAGTTCTCGCCCGCGAGCGCCTGAGCGCCGAAGACGCTCTCGCCCTCTACCGCAGCGGCGACATCCTCGCGGTCGGCTGGCTCGCCAATCACGCACGCGAGCGGATGCACGGCAACAACACCTACTTCAACGTCAACCGCCACATTAATCCGACGAACGTCTGCGTGGCCGCATGCCGGCTGTGCGCCTTCGGGCGCAAGAAGGATTCTCCCGGCGCCTACACCATGGCGCTCGAAGAAGCTTGGCAGACGGCGGCCTCGGGCTACAGCGAGGCGGTGACCGAGTTCCACATCGTGGGCGGACTCCATCCCGACCTGCCGTTCGAATACTTCCTCGATCTGGTGCGGGGGCTCAAAGAACGCTTTCCGCAGGTACACATCAAGGCTTTTACCATGGTGGAGGTTGCGTATCTGGCGAAGCGGGCCAAGCTCTCGATTCGGGAGACGCTCGAACAGCTAAAGGCCGCGGGCGTTGATTCGTTGCCCGGCGGCGGCGCCGAGATCTTCGCTGACCGTATACGGCACATCATCTGCGACCACAAGATCGATGGCGGCCAGTGGCTCGATACCGCGCGCCTGGCCCACCAGCTCGGCCTGCGCTCCAATGCCACCATGCTCTACGGACACATCGAAGGCGACGAGGACCGGGTGGACCACCTTCTCAAGCTGCGCGCCTTGCAGGATGAGACCGGAGGCTTCCAGACCTTCATCCCGCTGGCGTTCCATCCTGCGAACACCCCGCTCGAGCACCTGCCCACCACCACCGGCCTGAATGACATCCGGCAAATCGCCGTCAGCCGCCTGGTGCTGGACAACTTCGCGCACATCAAGGCTTACTGGCAGATGCTCAGCCCCAAGATCGCGCAGATCGCGCTGCGCTTCGGCGCCGACGACCTGGACGGCACCGTGATCGAAGAAAAGATCTACCATGATGCCGGCGCTACCACCCCTCAGGGCCTGCGCCGGCAGGATCTGGTGCGCCTGATCCGCGAGGCCGGCCGGGAGCCCATCGAGCGCGACACTCTCTATCGGCCCGTCGTGCGGACGGAGACCTCGGTCACGGTCAACGTATAGGAAAGGGCTGTTGGCTTTTAGCTTTTCACCAAAAGCCAAGAGCCAAAGGCCAAAAGCGCCTTTCAATGGCACAATCGCTCAATCCCCAATGGCTCAATCCCAAAATGCAACCTGCACTTTTCCGGTTGCGTCTATACCCGCAGGTGTAGAATTTCTATGGAGTCGTTGCAGGGCGCGGACTTTGGCCGCGGGCTCGCACCCGTATCCGAGGCATCCATGAATGTTCATATCTCCTATAAGACCGCCAAGGCTCCTGACCTCGAAAAACAATTCAACCACCAAATCGAAAAACTGGGACGCCGGCTGCAGGTGTTCCGTCCGGAACTGGTGCACCTGAAGGGGATCATCGAGCAGAGCCGGACCCGCGAAGGCGTGGTGGTTTCGCTGAACCTGCGGCTGCCCTCCGGGCAGATGGCCTCGCAAGAGGCCGGCCCCACGGGGATTGCGGCG
>DATNJE010000298.1:0-6960 GCA_035604095.1 Terriglobales bacterium | reverse complement strand
CCGCGTAGTGGACGTGGTCGCGCGTGCGGGCATCGGCAAGAAAGTCGCGCGACTCGAGCCCGTTGCCGTGATCAAAGGCTAGTGGAAACAAAAGTGAACTGCACCGCCTCTTCGGTCGAATGACGAGGATTAGGTAGCGCTGGTCAGATAGGGGTTCACCAACCATCGTAAACACATGACAACGCGGCTGCAGTCCGGACCATCTCTTCGGTAAATTCGTGGCTCGAGGCTTGGGCGAGGGTTCGTTGGACCTGTGCTCGAACGTGCCAGATAGGAAAATCCCCCGACCGAGCAGGGGAAACCTCCAACACTAGAAATCCTCTCTCGATAAGCCCTTGTTCCAGCCGAGAAGCTTGCCGCTGGCTGGGTGCCCGGAAGTTACATGTGATTGGGCGTTCCCCCCGAAAATCGATGCCGCGCTCAGCCAGCCGCCGCTTGAGCTGCAGGTTGCGGGCGTCATGGCGAAAAATGTCGCCATCGATCTTGGCCTCAGTCCAGGCTCGCATGGATGTCGCTCCAACTGTTCACAGGTGCCACGCTCCGCGAGATTCCACATCTGGTGCGGATGAGAACGTCAGGATGGCCGGCTTCACCAACCTTTCGAAGTGCTCATAAGAACAGCGATGCGGGGCGATGCCGAGACGCTTTCAGCCTACGCTGCCGGAGCCGAGATGCTGACCGGCAGCAGCGTCCTGACGGCCGCCAACAGACCTCCGGTACCCTCTAACGCATAAACGCGCGCGTCCGCGGGAATCTCCGTTTCGGCAGAGGCCCCGCAGACCAGGAGAACAGGAATCTTCCACTGCTCCCTTGCTTGGGCCGCTAGCTCCTGTTTGTCGGCCTTGGGAAAGCGATGGCCGATTACCACCAAGTCGAATTGCTCCCTTGCGAGCAGTGGCAAGGCTTCCTCGGCGCTGGTGATCGCTGTTACGGCATAGCCGCCCTGCCTCAAAATGGCAGACCGGGAATCGGACACAGTCTTGTCGAACGAGATACATAGGACTTTTCGCTCCGGCATAAGGCACCTCCCATAAGGGCCAGGCTGTATGTGAAGAGCTGAGTCTTTACGAACAAGAATAGTCCACGGTCGTGGCCATCCGCCACCCGGCTCACGGGCTGTTGTGACTTGGATCACCACCATGGAGGGCGCGGGATGACCACTTCAGACTCCAGGGAACTTGCCCCTTACACAACAGTGCGGGGGCACGTTCCCGAGTTCCCGCAGATCGTAGCCCCAATACTGCGTTATGCAGCTTTGGGCACCGCTTTCCGCAAGCATGCCTTGGCTTCGTGCAGCACCTTGGCGTAGTCGTCGACAGCAAGTCGCTGCACGCTGATGCGCGCACCCCGTACACCCGCGTCGTGCGCGATCTTCTTTAAACTCGACTTGAAGTTCTTCGGCTTGCTTCGGCGTCAGTAGAGTGATGGGGAGAGTGGCGCCGGTGCCGGCTGCGGTGTTGATCTTCACGGAATAGGGGGAGAGAGGCTGGGCCGTTCTTGCTGTCATACCAAACCTCCTTTAGCCGTTGTCGACCGTCAGGTCATGTTGCTCGCTGCAAGAAGAGGGGCCTGGGCATCCCACCGCTGGTTGAGCCCATTCTCAGCGTCCTTTGAGTCGCGGCGGTTTAATTCTTAGCCCGGCGCCCAAATGGGAGGTTCACTCGAAGGGGCGCACGAGTCCGGCATCTCCATCGCGTCCGGGTTGGACCAGATGGCGGATCCACATCAGCCCCTTCGCGATCCCAACTAGCTCGCGCTACGCCGCGCGCACGATGGCCGGTCTGGTCCGCTTCTCCTCCACGGCCTCGCAGATCCTCTCCAGAGTGTCGAACAGTTCGGCCGGCGATAGGACCCGCTGGCGGACCAGGTCGCCGAGCGACACGATGCCCTTCAGGTTCCCGGCCTCATCCACCACCGGGATGCGGCGCACCTGGTGTTCGCGCATCTGCCGCAGTGCGGCGCCGATTTCTTCGTCGAGACGGCAGGTGACCGGGTCGCGCGTCATGCATTCCTGCACCCACACATGCGCCGGGTCGCGCCCACGCACGAGCACTGCCAGGCACAGGTCGCGGTCGGTCACCACTCCCACCAGCTTGCGGCTGAAGGCATCCTCGGTGACCGGCAGGATGCCTGTGTCCTTCTGCTGCATGACCAGGGCGGCCGTCTGCGCCGAACTCGAGGGGGCGCAGAAAGCAGGATTCTTGGTCATCACTTCGCTGATCGTCATGGTGCACCTCCCGTGTGCCTCCATGGTTGGGCGGCTTGGCGGTTCGCTTGTCTCCGCGAGCTACGCCAGCTCGCCCAGGGCGGTGAGCACGCGATCGCGTGCGCCCGCGTGCCAGTTCATCATCTCGTTATAGGTATGGCAGAGGAGCGAAAAGGCCGCGCACACGAACTCCATCTGCATCCCGGGCGCGGCGGTGGACCAACTGAGGTGCGGCTCCGCAGCCGTCTTGCGATGTCCGTCGAGCGTATAGCCGTGCTTGTGTTGAATGTGGTCGCGGAGCATGGAAAGGACAGTGTCGGCGTTGAACGCCATCTCATAGGGGTGATGACGCTCCGAGACCGACTGCTTGAGCAGCACCGCCACATACGTCAGGTCTTTCTGGTGTTCTGTCCCAACGTGCTCGAGGCGAAGTGAAGCTGCCTTCCACACTTCGGCGAAGGAATGTTTGCCGTGCCCGGGCAATTCGCCGGGTCTGCCGCAGGGGCAGTCAAGGGCCGCGAAGGTGGTGAGCAGGCGGTCGGCCGCCCACACGACGCGTTGCTCCGCCGCATTGAAATAGAAACCGGAGACCCAGGCGTCGAATACGGGACGATCGGAGGCTTGCGGCGCGAAGGTAAGCTCCGCCAGCACGGCGGCGATGTTTCCGCGTACGTGCGTGTGGTACTCGTATTTGCGACCGTCGCGCCGGGAATAGCCATGGCGTTCGGCGGCCAGCAGCGCGTAGGCTGCTCCCATCAGCAGTTCAAAGGGCGCAACCCAGGCACTGTCGCTGAACCTGGGAGATTGCAGATCGGCAAGGGATTCACGTACCAGCTTCAGGTTCGACACTACGCACCTCCCGCGACGGCGTCATCGGCTTGCGACTTTGGCATATCCATCCCTGCTGCTATTCCTTTTCCAACAACATGGTCAGAAGCGCCATGCGGACGTACAGCCCGTTGATGGCCTGCCGGAAATACAGCGCCCGTGGATCGCTGTCCACGGCCTTGTCCAGTTCGACCGTCCGGGGAAGGGGATGAAGGATCATCGCCGAGGGTTTCATCCGCTCCAGCACGGTGGAGTCAATCGCGTACTTCCGCAGGCTGGGAAGATCGGCGACGCGCTCCGGCCTGATGCGCGTCTGGTAAACCACGTCCACCTCGCCCAAGACGCGGTCGACGTCCGACTCCAGCTCGTAGCAGACGCCGTGGCGGTCCAGGTATTCGAGGATGTCCGGCTTCATCTGCAGTTGTGATGGGGCGACAAAGAAAATCTTCACGCGATCGAACTTGGCGAGCAGATAGGCAAGCGAGCGAGCCGTGCGGCCCCTGTCCAGTTCGCCGATCAGGACCACGCTCAACCCATTCAGCGGACGCTCGCGGTAGATGGTGTACAGGTCGAGCAGCGCCTGCGTGGGATGCTGACCGCCTTCGCCATCGCCGGCATTGATCACGGGAACCGCGGAGACTTCCGCCGCACGCCGCGCGCCGCCTTCCTCGTGATGTCGAACGACGATTACGTCCGCATAGCCGGCGACGATGCGGATCGAATCCTCCACCTGCTCGCCTTCCATCGCCGAGGAGAACACCCGCGCGTGCTCGGTGGAGAGCACTCTTCCGCCCAGCCGGTACATGGCCGCCTCGAACGCAAAGCGGGTACGCGTCGAGGGCTCGTAAAAGAGGGTCGCCATGATCTTGTTCTGAAAATCGAGCGAGCCTCCGCGGGCCACCACGCGTTCCATTCCGCGCGAGCGGTCGAACAGCTCCATGAGCAGAGGAACGGTAAACTGCTGCGACTCGATTACGTGTTGCAGCCGCGGCCCACCCGTCCGGCCGTGCGCCACGCCTGGTTGCTCGATCAGGGTTTCGATGTCCGCCATTTCACTGCCCTCCCACGTGAACTTCGCACAGCTCCTGCAACTCGGCCGCCCCTGTGGCGCCAGGAACGATCCGCGTGCCGGCTCGTCCGGCGACCGCGTCGCGCAGGCGCTCATACGACGTGATCACGGCTTCGATACCCCCGCTGCGCAGGAACCGCAGCACCGATTCGACCTTGGGACCCATGTTGCCGGGTGGAAAATGCCCTGCTCTGTAATAGGCTTCGAGTTCCGCCGCCGTGACCCGTGTGAGCGGTCGCTGGGTCGGCCGCTTGTAATCCAGGTAGACGAAATCCTCGTCGGTCAAGATCGCGAACACATCCATGCCCAGCCGCAGGGCGAGCAGGGCCGAGGCGCGGTCCTTGTCGATGACAGCCTCTATCCCGCGCAGTATTCCCTCGCGGCGGATTACGGGAATGCCTCCGCCGCCGGCCGCAATCACCAGCGCGCCGTCCTGGACCAGATCGCAAATGGCCTCCAGTTCAACGATCTCGATCGGTTCCGGCGAAGGCACGACCCGCCGAAAACCGCGGACCGCATCCTCGACGATTTTCCATCCCAGTTGGCGCCTGCGTTGTTCCGCCTGTTCCCGCGAATAGAACGGGCCGATGGGCTTGGTGGGCCGCTGCATGGCCGGGTCGTCTTCGGAGACGACCACCTGCGTCAGCACCGCCACGACCGGCACGTGCAATCCCGCCCGCGCCAACTCGTTCTCCAGCGACTGTTGCAGCAGGTAACCGATCTCCCCCTGCGTGCAGGCATCACACACATCCAACGGCTGGCCGGGGAGCTGATCGGCGGCGCGCTCGGAACGTAGCAGCGCCGCTCCCACCTGGGGCCCATTGCCGTGGGTGACCACCAGGCGGAAACCGTCGCGCAGAAGTGCGACGATGGTAGCCGCCGTTCCCTGGACGTTGGCAAACTGCTCCGCAATCGTTCCCTTCTCCCCCGCCCGAATGAGGGAGTTTCCGCCCACGGCGATGAGCATCGTCTTCATTTCAGTAGCCGGCAGTCTGGTCGCGGCCTGATGCTGGTCACAACGGCATCAACTCGCGCCGGACAACATGCTGCGGTTCGGTTACGCCTTCTTTCAGCAGTTCCAACAAAATCGCCTTCTGGGCATGCAGCCGGTTCTCTGCCTGCTGGAATACGACCGAGCGCGGCGAATCGATGACATCCGCCGTCACTTCTTCGCCGCGGTGCGCCGGGAGGCAATGCATGAAAATGGCATCCGGTTTGGCGCGCGCGAACAGCCCCGCGTTCACCTGATAGGGTGCGAAGTTTCGGCTGCGTTTCTCCGCCTCGGCTTCCTGGCCCATGCTGGCCCATACGTCGGTGTAAACGACATCGGCATCGGTCACCGCCTGAACCGGATCGTTGCTCGCGATGCAGGAACCGCCCGCGCCCACGCTGTGCCGGATCGCCCACAGAAGGGCAGCCCGATCCGGTTCATAACCTGCAGGCGTGGCCACACGAGCGTGCGCGCCCAGCAGCGCGCCGGCGAACATCAGCGAGTGCGCCACGTTGTTGCCGTCGCCGACGAACGCAACCTTCAACCCTGTCACTCTGCCCTTGATCTCCAGCATGGTGAGGTAGTCCGCCAGCGCCTGGCAGGGATGGCTGAAGTCGGTGAGCCCGTTGATCACCGGAATCGCGGCGTGCTCAGCCATTTCCACCACGATCTCGTGCGCGAAAGTGCGGATCATGATGGCCCGCACCATGCGCTCGAGGTTCTTGGCCACGTCGTGCACGGACTCGCGCCGGCCGAGCCTGATCTCGTCCGGCGAGAGGTAGAGCGAATGACCGCCGAGTTGCTCCATCCCCACGTCGAAGGTGACACGCGTGCGCAGCGACGGTTTCTCGAAGATCATGGCCAGCGTCTTGCCTTTGAGCGCGCCGGCATAGGCGGCGGGGTCGGCCTTGACGTGGCACGCCAGGTCGAGCAGGCGCTCAATCTGCGCCACCGACAGATCGCGGATGGAGATGAAATCGCTGAGGCTCATGGCTGTGCCTCCTGGGTTCCCGCCAACGCTGGCTGATGGGTGCTGGTGAATTCCTGCAGGATGTCCGCCAGACGCGGGCGAGTAAGTTCCTCGATCTCATAGCTGATGCGGACGCAGGGCTTGTTCACGCTGATGATGCGCGCCAGGTCCACGGGCGTGGCCACCACCACCAGATCGCAGGGCACACGGTTGATGGTCTGCTCCAGTTCATGACGCTGCATGTCGCTGTACCCCATCGCGGGCAGCAAGCTTGTCAGGTGCGGGTAGCGGTCGTAGGCGCCGCGAATCGATCCCACGGCATACGGACGCGGGTCCACCAACTCGGCGGCTTCGTGCTGCCGCGCCGCCACCACCCCGGCCCCGTAGGGCATTTCGCCGTGGGTCAGGGTGGGGCCGTCTTCCACCACCAGCACGCGGCGTCCTTTGATCGCTTCCGGGTTCTCAGCCTTCACCCGGCAGGCCGCCTCCACCACGCACGCCAGCGGATTGTGCAGGCGGATGTTCAGCCGCACGGTTTGGAGATCGTGAAGCCCGGCGGTGTCCACTTTGTTGATGACGATCACGTCGGCGCGCCGCAGGTTCACCTCGCCGGGGTAGTACGCCAGTTCATGTCCCGCGCGGTGCGGATCCGCGACCACAATCTGAAGGTCAGAGCGATAGAAGGGCGTGTCATTGTTGCCGCCGTCCCAAACGATGACGTCGCTTTCGCGCTCGGCTTCGCGCAGGATGCCTTCGTAGTCCACGCCGGCGTAGACGGTCGTGCCCTGGGCGAGGTGCGGCTCGTATTCCTCGCGTTCCTCGATGGTGCACTTGTGCCGTTCCAGGTCGCTCATGGCGCCGAAGCGCTGGACGGCCTGCGCGGCCAGGTCGCCGTA
>DATNJE010000297.1:0-2888 GCA_035604095.1 Terriglobales bacterium | reverse complement strand
CCTGGGAATTCAGGCATTCGTCATCGCCCCGGCGGCGAGTCTTGCGCCCAGTTCTGTATTTCTCGGCATTCAACCCTTGGGAACAAGCAGCCCTAAGGGCACGGTAACCCTGAGCAACACGGGTGTGAGCGTGCTGTCGATCGCCAGCATTGCGATCGCCGGGTCGAACAGCAGCGACTTCAGCCTCACTCACAACTGCCCCCTATCTTTGGCAGTCAATGCTGCATGTGTAATTCAGCCGACTTTCAAGCCCACCGCTGCCGGCCCGCGCAAGTCGTCCATCAGCATCAGCGATAACTCGGGGAGCGGGGGTGCAGTCGATCATTCTCGCCGGGGTGGGTGTCCCTCGCCGTGATTCCGGTGTCGATCCCGATAACGTCAGGTATACCAATTTTTCAGCGGGGTTGAAAGCGTTCACGAACTCATAACGGTTCCAGGTCTTGGAGTGCTTGTCCTTGATGGTGCGAAGCACGCGCATAGCGGGCTGCGGGGAAAACGGCAGCGAACCGGCTGCCGCGCTGGGAACCACGGTTCCATCGATGGGGCCGGTGGAGGGCGGGCCGCCCCAGACCACGTAGCCCCTTTCCGAATCGGAGGCGGTGATGCCCCACAGGTCCGCGCTGTAGTCGGGAGACTGTTTTGCCAGTTCCAGGCAGAAGCGGCGATGGACCTCGGTGGCAACGACCGAGTTCTGAAAATAATCGGCGTAGCGATCGCGTTTGCCGCGGAAGTCGGAGTACGACGGTCTTCGCTACCTTGCTTCGTTCGCGCGTGACGGCGTGAAGCTAAGTGATTGAAAGGCAGAAACGGCGGCGCTGCTGAGCTCGGATTCCAGGAGTCGGCCGCCGAAGCTCTTGACTTTTCCCCTATAAATGACCGATAGTCATATATGGCTATGGGTCTAACTTCTACATCCCCGCACCCTTCTGTGGCCGTCCCGATCGGCCGGCGTCAGCGCCGCCGCGCCGAGACGCGCGAGCGCATCTTCCGCGCCGCCCTGCGGCTCTTCGCCGAGCACGGCTTCACCGCGACTACGGTGGAGGAGATCACCGAGGCCGCCGACGTGGGCAAGGGCACCTTCTTCAACTATTTCCGCAATAAAGAAGACGTGCTCAGCACGCTGGCCGAGGTGCAGCTCGACAAATACGCCCACGCCATCCAGGCGGCGGAGAGCGGTGCGCTCACACCGCGCCACGCGCTGCGCGGCTTATGGCGGCGCCTGCCCGAAGAGCCCGGACGCAGCCAGGCGCTGGTGCGCAGCTTGATGGTCGCATTCCTGACCAGCCCGGCCGTGCGGGAGAAGATGACGCGGAGCCTGGAACAGGGACGCGAGATGCTGGCGCGCCTGTTCGCGCTGGCGCAGGAACGCGGGGAGGCGCGGCGCGACCGCCGTCCGCTCGAGCTGGCGCTGGCCTTTCAGCAGAAGCTGCTGGGCACGGTCCTGGTGTGGACGCTGCATCCTCCCACGCCTCTGAAAACCTGGCTGGAAGCCAGCTTTGAAGACTTCTGGCGCGGTGCCGGCGGCCAGGCCAGCAAACCGGGACCGCGGGTCCGCATCCGAAATGGGGGGCGTTCATGAAACGGAAGCTGGCGCTTTTGTTGCTCCTGGCGGCTGCCGTGGCCGTGGCTGCCGCGTTTGTTTATCCGCGGTTGTTCGGCAAACCGCAGGTCGCGAACACGCTGCGTCTTTCCGGCAACATCGAGGCGCACGAAAGTGTGGTCGGATTCAAAGTGCAGGGAAGGATCATCGAGCTGCCGGTCCAGGAAGGACAGTGGGTGGAGGCGGGCACGCTGCTGGCGCGGCTGGACGGCGACGACTATCGCCGCCAGGCCGAGATGGATGAAGCTGCATTGCGAGTGCAGCGGGCGCAACTCGCGCTGGGATTGGCGGGCACGCGGAGCCAGGAACTGCAGGCGTCGCAGCAGTCGCTCCAGGATGCCAAGGCCGATTTGGAGCAGAAGAAGCTGGATTATGATCGCGCCGAGACCCTGTTCCGCGAGCGCGTGGGCTCCCAGCAGGAGCGTGACCAGGCGGACACCAATCTGAAGCGGGCGGAGGCGACGTATCGTCGCGCGCAAGAGATGTACGACGAAGCGCGCGAAGGCACGCGGCGCGAGCAGTTGACCGTGGACCGCGCCACCGTCGTGCAGGCAGAAGAGAAACTGCGCGCGTCGAAGCTGAATGTGGAGTACACCGTGCTGCGCGCGCCCGTATCGGGCGTTGTCGTGGTGCGCGACGCCGAGCTGGGTGAGGTCATGGCGCCGAACACGCCGGTGGCCACCATCGCCGACCTCGACCACATATGGCTGCGGGCCTATGTGAGTGAGACCGACCTGGGTCGCGTGCGCTGGGGGCAGGAAGCCACCGTTCGCACCGATACCTTCCCGGGCAAAAGCTATCGCGGGCACATCTCGTTCATTTCTGACCAGGCGGAGTTCACGCCCAAGAGCGTGCAGACGTTCAAGGAGCGGGTGACGCTGGTCTATCGCATCAAGATCGATGTCGAGAACCCTAACCACGAGCTGAAGCCGGGCATGCCCGCCGATGCCACGATCGAACTGGCGCAGCGGTGACGGCCGAGGTCCAACCTGTCATTTCTCTGCAAACGCTCAGCAAGAGCTTTCCCGGCGTGCGCGCGGTCGATGGTCTCAGCTTTGAGGTGAGCGCAGGGGAGATCTTTGGACTCGTGGGACCGGATGGCGCCGGCAAGACGACGACGCTGCGCATGCTCGCTGGGGTGCTGGCGCCCGATGCGGGAACGGCCGTGGTCGCCGGATTCGACGTTGCCCGCGATCCCGAAAGCGTGAAGCGCCACATCAGCTACATGCCGCAGCGCTTCGGCCTGTATGAAGACCTCACCGTGGACGAGAACATACGCTTCTACGCC
>DATNJE010000296.1:0-8024 GCA_035604095.1 Terriglobales bacterium | reverse complement strand
GGCGCCAGTCGATCTGCGCGACTGCGTGCGGCGAGTTGGCGGCAATCTCAGGCAAGACCCCTCGCAGGCTGGCCGCGGGTCACGCTCCACACCAGCAGGCGCGCCAGCGCGTTGACCACAATCGTCACCAGAAAGAGCGCGAGACCTATCTCCACCAGGGCGGAAAGGTAGACGTCGCCCGTGGCTTCGCTGAACTCGTTGGCCAGAACGCTGGCCATGGTATATCCCGACGCAAACAGCGACTTGGCGATCTCCGGGCGGTTGCCGATGACCATCGTGACCGCCATGGTTTCGCCCAGCGCGCGCCCCAGCCCCAGGATGATCCCACCCACGATGCCGGCCCGGGCATTGCGCAGCACGCCCACCCGGATCATCTCCCAGCGCGTCGCCCCCAGCGCCAGCACGCCTTCCCGCTGATGCTGCGGCACCACCATCAGCACCTCGCGCGTGATCGACGAGATGATGGGCACGATCATGATGGCCAGAACGATTCCCGCCGCGAGCATGCCAAATCCGTACGGTGGTCCCTCGAACAAGCCGGTCCATCCCAAGGTTGACGCCAGAAACGGCTGCACGTACTGGCTGAGGAGCGGAACCAGAATGAAAATCGCCCACAAGCCGTAAATCACGCTGGGAATCGCCGCCAGCAGTTCTACAAAGAACGACAGCGGCCCGCGCAGAGACTGCGGGCACATTTCCGTGGTGAACACGGCCACGCCAACCGCGAGCGGCACCGCGATGATCAGCGCCAGCAGCGACGACACCAGCGTCCCGTAGATGAATGGCAAGGCTCCGAAGTGCTCATTGACCGGGTCCCAATCGCTTCCCGCGAAAAACTTGAAGCCGGAAGTGTGCCATGATGGCCCGGAGCGCAACACCAACTCGTAGACGATCAGGCCGAGAACACCGAGCACGGCCAGCCCGCAGGTGGTCATCACGTACTTGAAAATGCGATCTGGCAGTTCCCCGCTGGAAGCCCGCAGCAAAGGTGTAGCCTGGGCCGCTGTCATAGTGGTAACCTTCGCCCCTTCAACAGGTTGCGGTCTAGGCATATTCGGCCGTGGAAATGCAGAATTGGCCATTCCAGCTAACCGTAGCAGAGGCTTGTTACAAAGGTGTTAAAATCATCGGGCTTTTTCGCCGCTATCCCCCGCCCCCAGGTTGCACGGATGAGGTTGCCGCGGATGAGGTTGCGGGGATTCTGTCCACTAGCCGCGGAAAGTCTCTTGCTCTGACACTCTGCCTATGCCTATTGCACCGGAGCGTGTTCAATTCGTCTTCCAGAAGCTGGAACGGGATCTTACGAAGCTTTCCGCCCGCCAGCCGATGGAGGCCGTGCACTCGTTTCGCACCACCACGCGCCGTCTGCAGACGCTGCTCGCACAGTTGATCACGGAGCGCGACCGCAACCAGAGAAAGCTGCTCAAACTGTTGGACGAAATTCGCCGGCGCGCCGGCAAGGTGCGCGATCTCGATGTGCAACTGGCCGCCCTGCGCAGCCTGAAAACTCCGCAGGAGCCCCGCCGCAAGACGCAGCTCATGCAGGGCCTGCTCGAGCTTCGCGCGAAGCAGGAGAAGAAGCTGCGCAAGAATCTGACAAAAGAGACCGTACGCGAGATTCGCAGGCGGCTGAAGCGAGCCCGGAAAACGGACCTGAACGGCGCCCGTGATCCTCTGAGCCTGGCCCGGCAGATCCTCAAGAGCGCCGCGCCTGCGGCCGGCGCGCTCGATGACGACACGCTGCATCGCTACCGGATTGCCGTCAAGAGCGCTCGCTACGCCGCCGAATTTGCCCCCAAATCCCCCGAGTCTGACCGCTTCATCGCCCAGCTGCAGCGCTTGCAGGACGCCCTCGGCAACTGGCACGACTGGATGACTCTGACCAACACCGCCGCCGCACGTCTGGGCGACATCAGCCAATCGTCCTTGGTAGCGGCCATTCATAACGTGACCGGAGGCAAGTTCCGCCACGCCATCGCCACGCTCTCGCCCGCACCGGAGGTTCATCCGGCCGCCCCCACACTGGCTCGATCGCGCAAGGCAAAACCGGAGCCAACCGAACCCATGCGCACCGACTCGGCAGCCTAGCTCGGTTTTCATGGAGCGAAGGAAACCGCACTCAAGCTCGCAATTCCCGGTTTTCGCATTTCTTCGCGTCCTTCGCGGCCGTTCTTAGCGCCCTTTGCGGTAAAACCTTTTCCTCCCCCAGGAAGAGATTTCTCTCCTGATCTCAAGTAAACTGTGGGCCTTCATTCCCAGAACCCCATGCCCACATTTGCCGCGGTCGATATCGGCTCGAACTCAGTCCGGTTAAAGATTGCGCGCCTGCAGAGCGGCCGTCTCCGCCCGCTTCACGAAGACCGTGAAGTCACGCGCCTGGGCGAGGGCGTGTTTCGCTCCGGATTCCTCACGCCCGAGTCCATGGCCGAGACCGTCAAGGTGCTGCGCCGTTTTCATCGCGCCACGCAGCAGATCGTGACCGACACCGTGCGCGTGGTGGCAACCAGCGCCCTGCGCGATGCGCGCAACTCGCAGGCCTTTCTGGAGTGGGTGCGCTCGGCCACGGGATGGCGGGTCGAGATCATCTCCGGCGTGGAAGAGGCGCGCCTGATTCACCTGGGACTGGTCTCCGCGCGCGTCGACGGTTCGCCCGCGCTCATGATCGACCTGGGCGGAGGCAGTTGCGAACTGACGGTGTCGCAAGGCGGGCATATCCGCGATGCCGTCAGCCTCCCCCTGGGCGCGGTTCGCCTCACCGATGAATTCCTGCGCCACGATCCCGTGCGCAAGGGCGAACTGAAGCGCCTGCGGGGTTTCGTCGCCCGCGAAGTGGGGCGCATCGCGGCGCGTATTGCTTCGGCCCGGGTAAAAAGCGTGGTCGCCACCTCGGGCACTGCCGCCGCCCTGGCCGCCGTCGCCACACACCTCCGCCGCGGCGGCAGTCGCCAGCGATCGCTGGTCTCGCGCACGGAAATGACCCGCATCGCCAAGCGCCTGGCCCGTTTGCCGGTGGCGGAGCGCCGGAAGATTGAGGGCATCGGCCCCCGCCGCGCTGAGATTATTGTGGCCGGCGCCTGGGTTTATCACGAACTGCTCGACCGCCTTCGTCTCAAGACGTTCCGCTACTCGCCTCTCGGCCTGCGCGACGGCATCCTGGCCCAGATGGCCGCGGACTACGACCGCAGCACGCGCTCCGGCCGGCAGGTTGAGTCCGAGCGCTGGGAATCCATCCTGATCGCGGTCAGCCACTACCGCGTCGATCGCAAGCACGCGCTCGACGTGCGCGAATCGGCGAATCTTCTCTTTTCCGCTTTGCGATCGGTGCACCGCCTGCCCCCTGAGTATCGCGAGTGGCTCACGGCTGCGGCCATGCTCTACGAGGTCGGCGACTTCCTGAATCGCAACGGCCGCCATCGCCACGCCCACTACATCATTTCGAACTCGGAGATTCTGGGCTACACCCCGCAGCAACGCCGTGTGATTGCGGCCATCGCGCGCTATCTCGGCAAGTCGCGCCCCACCATGGACGACGGCCCCATGAAGACCATCGATCCTTCCGACCGCGCCAACGTGCAGAAAGCGATTCTGCTGCTGCGCCTGGCCCGCGCCCTGAATCTCGGCCGCAGCCGCGCGGTGCAGAAGGTACGCATCGGACTGCGCTCCGCCGACGTGAGGCTGACGCTGGTCCCGCGCCGGCGCATGGGCGTCGATCTGGAACAGTGGGCGATTGAAAAGGAGTGTGATTACTTCCGCGAAGTCTTCGGGCGCGAGCTTTCCACCGCAGTTTCGTAGAGCGTGCGCAGCACCTTGGGCGTCACGCACCACTGCAGGGTGCCGGAACTGCGCCGCATTTCCACCTTGGCGACCGCGCCCTTCTTCAGGTCGAACGAAGCCTCGCAGCCGGCGTCGCTGATCACCGCTCCCAGGAACTGGCTCAGGTTAGGATTGTGCCCGACGACCATCACCGCTTCCAGCCGCGAATATTTTTCCAGCAGCTTGCGGAAATCCATGATGCCTGCTCCCGGGCGCAGGCCGGCGTCGAGCAGCAGCTTGGCTTCGTAGCCCAGCTCATTGCCCACCAGAGATGCCGTCTGCGTGCAGCGCTTGAGCGGGCTGGAGATGATGGCGTCCACCTGCACATCGAGCGCGGCCAGCGCCCGCCCCACAAAGCCGCACTGCTCGATGCCGTCCTTGTCGAGCGCGCGCATCTCATCCTTTTTGGGATTGACCATGGGCTCGCCCGCGCTGGCATGGCGTAGAAAATAGACGATCATCGCTGTTTATCGTTCCTTCCCCGCGACTACTTTACGCCGTTGCCCGGCAACCAGCGAAGGTATGACCGGTGCCTTGCCTTCCGCCACCCCGATCAGAAAGTCCTGTGCCGAGAACGCCGCGGCCCCCGTCGGCGGCTTGCGATTGCGCTGGCCGTGCACGGGCTGCCAGGCCCGGATGTAGGTCGTATCTTTCAGCAACACGCGGGCCTTGCGGTTGTCCGCCAGGTAGGCGTCAAGAATTTCGTGTCGCACCCGCTCGCGCAGCAGTTCGTCGCGCAGCGGAACCAGCACTTCGACGCGTTCATACAGATTGCGCGGCATCCAGTCGGCGCTGCCGATGTAAGTTTCCCCTTCGCCGCCATTCGCGAAATAATAAATGCGGCTGTGCTCCAGGAATCGCCCCACGATGCTGCGCACGCGGATGTTGTCGCTGACCCCGCGCACTCCCGGGCGCAGCGCGCAGATGCCGCGCACGAGCAGGTCAATCTGCACGCCCGCCTGCGAAGCGCGGTACAGCGCCTGGATGATGTTCTTGTCGAGCAGCGCGTTCATCTTGGCGATGATGCGCGCCTCCCTGCCCTCGCGCGCGTGCTCCGCCTCGCGCTCGATCAGTGCGATGCACTTCTCCGCCAGATCGAGCGGCGCCACCAGCAGCGGCTCATAGCTTGGATTCTCGGCGTACGCGGTCAGGAAGCTGAAGACGTCATGCACCGCGCGTGTGACCTCCGGCTTCGCCGTGAACAGGCTCAGGTCGGTATAAATCCGGGCCGTCGTCGCGTTGTAGTTGCCCGTGCCGATGTGCGCATAGCTGCGAGTCATGCCATCGGGATCGCGCCGCACCAGCAGCGACAGCTTGCAGTGCGTTTTAAGCCCGACCAGCCCGTGAAACACCTGCACTCCGGCATCTTCCAGATCGCGCGCCCAGCGGATGTTCGAGGCCTCGTCAAAGCGCGCCTTCAGCTCCACCACCGCCGTCACTTCCTTGCGCGACGCGGCATCCATCAGCGACGGCACGATCAGCGAATGTTCGCTGGTGCGGTACAAAGTCTGCTTGATGGATAAAACTCTCTCATCTTCCGCGGCCGACTCGATGAAAGACACCACCGCATCGTAGGAATCGTAGGGATGATGCAGAAGAATGTCGTGGCCGCGCAGTTCCTCGAACAGATCCTTCGATTTCGACGTCAGCCGCAGCTCCCGCGGCGAAAACGACTTGTATTTCAGGTCGGGCCGCTTC
Organism: Terriglobales bacterium; assembly: GCA_035604095.1. Taxonomy (GTDB): domain Bacteria; phylum Acidobacteriota; class Terriglobia; order Terriglobales; family Acidobacteriaceae; genus JAHFUA01. The sequence goes on along the minus strand of DATNJE010000296.1, from coordinate 2,513 downwards.
ACCTGCTCGTAAATGTTGAACAGCCGCGAGAGGTTCACCGGCCCATTCACCGGAAACACCTGCCACGGATCGATCTCGAAAACCGTGCGCAGCCGGTCGATGATCTCGGGATCGGCGTCGGCCTCGATCTCCATGCGCACGGCGTCGCCCTTGCGCCGGTTGTGCAGTTCGGCGCGGACGGACTCCAGCAGGCTGCGCGCTTCTTCTTCGGCGAGGTACAGATTGCTGTTGCGCGTGACCCGGAACGGCGCCGACGACACGATGTCATAGCCGTGATACATGCGCACGGCATGATGCGCCACCAGGTCGGCGAGAAAAATAAAGTTGGCCGTACCCTCGCTCGAAGGCAGAGGCACCAGCCTGGGCAAGGCCCGCGGAACCGAGACCACGCCGGTGTAGGTCAGCGCTGAGCGCCGCCGCCGCCGCAACAGGAAACCCAGGCACAGCGCTTTATTGATGACGCGCGGAAACGGGTGCGCCGGATCGACCGTCACCGGCGTCAGCAGCGGATCCAGTTCCCGTTCGCAGTAGCCTTCCACGAAGCGCAGCGCCTCCGAATCCAGCTCGTGCAGGCCCAGCACGCGAATTCCATTCTGGCCCAGCGCCGGACGCAAGCGCGCATTCCAGCAGTCATACTGATCGTCCACAAATTCGTGCGTCAGTTTGCTCAGCAGGTCGCGCTTGGCCGTCAGCGTTGTGCCATCGGGACCGGCCTCGTTGTAGCCGTCTTCGATCTGCTGCACCATGGCGGCCACGCGCACTTCAAAGAACTCGTCGAGATTGCTGGCTGAGATCGACAGGAATTTCAACCGCTCGAGCAGCGGGTTGCCCTCATCGTCGGCCTCCTCCAGCACGCGCCGGTTGAACGCGAGCCAGGAGACGTCGCGATTGAGGTAATACTGGGGATGGTCGAGCGCAATGCGAGCCATGGCCGAGGCACTTACTGCATCATTCGGTTGATTGTGTACGGAACGGGTCTTGGCGGATACAGGTGCTTTCCCGCCCATAAGTATAAAGCATTCCGGAGAAGACCCTGGGGCGGCGAATCAAAGGCAGCATCTGCGTGTCGCCCCAGCCGAAAATAGCGCACACAATGAAAAATGGCACCGGGACAGCGTTGTGTCGATCCCGGTGCCAGCGTGGCAATCAAGTAGCGCCGGCATCTTGCCGGCTGTCCCGAGGGCGTCTCGCCCTCGGCACGGCGGGCGCCCACCGGACAGCCGCCGCGACGGCGGCGCTACTCTCAAGACGAATCCCCCGGTCACGTTGCTACGGCAGGTAGTAACGGAACGACGTGAAGACCATGCCGTCGAGCCCGTGCGGTTCTGCGCCAACGCCAGGCGTGCCGCTGGCGCCGTACCACGTGGCGCGATTGACGTAGGAGAACTGCGCGCCCCACTGCACGCGCCCGCGGTTAACCTTGTCCCGGGAGCCGTCGTAGATCTTGTACCAGAAGCCCAGAGTTCCCTCCGTGATGGTACGCGCATCGGACGTGCAGTTCTTCAGGGCACCGGGGAGGAACCCGCCGGCGGGTCCGATCTCCGTATAGCAGCCGGAGTTGGTAAAGGTCGGCGAGCCGTAACCGACCGTGGCGCCGCTGAGCGGATCGGCGCTGATGCCGCGGCCCGCATACTCGGCACCCACGTTCGAGTAGATATCCATCTTCGGGCCGTGCCATTCCAGGGTGACCAGACCCTGGTAGTTCTTGAGCAGGTCCAACGTGCCGTCCCCGTGCACGGAAGCATCCGCCAGCCCACCCGGCGCGTAGCGGCCAACTCCTTCGCCGCCGAAGGCGTGCAGTCCGAAGTCGAGGTGCTTGTTGATGAAGGACCAGCGGGCGTTGGCGCCAAAGCCGCCGCCGTTCTTAGAGCTGTTGAAGGCCAGCGCAGCTGACGGCCCGGTCAGCCCACCGCATGCGGTGGCCGCGGCCACATCAATGCATGGGAAAACGCGGTCACGGAAGCGGCTGTAGACGCCGAAGATCTCGTAGTGCCCGAAACCCGGCTCGAATACCGCCTTGACGATAAGATCCGGCGATGGATTGAAGGCGTAGCTGGCAATGGGGCTGCATATGCCCGCTGCATTGCAGCTACTGATGGTCTGATTGAACAAACCGCCAGCGGAACCCGCCGAGCCCACCAGGAAGTTGTTGGCGTTGCCGTGAGTCGTGACCGTGGCCTGCGGATTCTCCACCGAAAACCCCAGCCAGACTTTGTTGCCGAAGTTCTCGACCATGCGCAGGCCGTATTGCCGCGCCCAGGTGAAGCCCACGTTATAGTTCGCGTCTATCGTCATCGGCAGGGCTTCGGTGCGGTTGTCCATGCCGTGCTTGGTTTCGGTTAACAGGCTCCACATCTGGCCGCCGGTGAAGCTGAAGCCGTTGTCGAATGCGGCCTGGCCCCACACCTGGCGTTGGCGGAGAGCGTAGCTGTTGCTCTCGTTGTTGTTGGAGGATGCCGCGGCCGACAGGAAGTCAGCTTCGTAATAGCCCGACAGCTTGGCCATCGACAGCC
>DATNJE010000295.1:0-11731 GCA_035604095.1 Terriglobales bacterium | reverse complement strand
CGCCATCGGCATCCGCAACCTGATCTGCATCACCGGCGATCCGCCCAAGATGGGCAATTATCCCGACGCTACCGCCGTGTTCGATGTGGATGCCATTGGGCTGGTCAACCTGGTGCACAATCTGAACAACGGCCTCGATCTCGGCGGCAACCCCATCGGCACGGCCGCCGGCTTCGTAATCGGCGTGGGCGCCAATCCCGGCGTTCCCAACCTCGACGAGGAGATTCGCCGCTTCGAATATAAGGTGGAAGCGGGAGCGGAATATGCCGTCACCCAGCCGGTGTTTGACGTCTCGTTGCTGGAAACTTTTCTGCGCCGCATCGAACATTGCCGCATTCCGGTGGTTGCCGGGATCTGGCCACTGGTGAGCGTGCGCAATGCCGAGTTCATGAAGAACGAGCTGCGCGTTTCAGTTCCGGATGCAATCGTGGAACGCATGGCGGCGGCCAGCAGCCGGGGCGCCGAGGCTGCCCGCGCCGAGGGAGTGGCCATCGCCCGCGAGATGCTGCTCGCCATCCGCGACCTGGTGCAGGGAGCGCAGGTGAGCGCGCCCATGTCGCGCTATCCCGCCGCCCTCGACGTCATCGACGCCCTGGGCTCTTCCCGCAGCACCACCGTAGCGTAGCCGGGAAATGAGCCATACCAGTCCGGGAAAAAATGCTGCATTGCGTCAAGGAAAGTGCTGTTGTGGGAACCCCCAAGAAAATTTCTGGGGCTCTGCGCTTACAAACCTGAACTACAATAAAAACAACGGAGTGGAGCTTGCCGAAATTTGAAGAGTGCCTGCAGCGCCTGGAAAAGATCGTAGACGAGATGGAGAAGGGGGAGCTTCCCCTGGAAAAGGCGCTAGGGCTGTTCGAGGAGGGCATAGCACTCTCCGCTTCCTGCCGTAAGGAACTGGAGACGGCGGAAGGAAAAGTAGAGATTCTGTTGAAGCAGAACGGGAAGCTTCAGCCCGAGCCATTCGAATCCAGTCAGGCGCGGGAGAGCGTCTCGAAGAAGTAAACACGTTCAGAAGCAGCATGCCTGCGGTTCCGAACCGCAGCACGGCCACGGCCCGGTATTGGCATGATGCCAGGCCCCTTACCCCCCAAAGGAAAGGCATTGCCATGAGACCGCTGAACGTTGTCGTAGCCCAGTTGGATTCCAAGAACGCCGAACATCTCGCCGCTTCGCTCTATGGCCACTTCCGTTCCGTGGCGGTGGCGCGCTCGCTGGAAGAGTTGCGCGACGCCATCCCCAAGACCAATGCCGATGTAGCCATCGTGGACCTGGAGCTGGTCGGCTTGCCCGATCTCGAGCATTTGCATCAGGCGTACCGCAACACCAGCATCGTGTGCACGCACCGCGTCGCTGATGAAGAGATGTGGGCTTCGGCGCTTGCAGCCGGCGCCAGTGACATGTGCTCCAGCACCGACGTGGACGATATCGTGTACTGCACGCTGCGCAGCATGGACGCGCTGCGCGCATCCCAAGCCGCCTGATCCGCCGGCGGCCTGATTCACTGCGAGAAACGAGAATCCTTCGCGCACGTCGCGAGGGATTTTTGTTGCGTGGGCGGTTGAGACACCAGTTGCAACTCGCGCGCGGAACCCGCAAACTGGTGGCATGAAGGTCGTCTCCCGGTTCCTGCTGGCGGCGTCGGCCGAGGCCCACTTCCCCGCGGCTTCGGTGCCGGAAGTCGCCTTCCTGGGACGCTCCAACGTGGGGAAATCCAGCGTCATCAATTCCCTGCTGGGCGCGAAGGTGGCCAAGACCAGCTCCACGCCGGGGCGGACGCGCTCCATCAACTTTTACGAGGTACGCTGGCCCGGAAAGCCGCGTCCGGCGCTGTTTTTCGCCGACCTGCCCGGCTACGGCTACGCCCGCCTGTCACGCGAAGTCACGGCCGGGTGGGGGAGCTTCATCGAACCCTACCTGGAGCACCGCCCCACCCTCGGCCTCGTCATCGTTCTGGTGGACTGCAATGTGCCCGCGCAGGAAAGCGACAAACAACTGGTGGACTGGCTGGAAGCGAAACAGCGGACTTTTCTGATCGTCGCCACCAAAGCTGACCGCCTCTCGGGAAACACGCGGCGCGCGGCTCTCGTGGGATTGCAGCAGGAGTTTGGCGTGGAGCGCATCGCTAGCTTCTCCGCCCGCACCGGTGAGGGACGCGAGGAACTCTGGCAGGAAATTCGCAGCGCCTGCCTGGCGAATCAGAGCTGAGTCCCGGTAACAATGACCGTATAGCAGCGGTTCGCCGCCACCCAGTAGGGGATCTCGCGATAATCGCCGACATCGAAAATGGCGAGATCGGCGTCCTTGCCGGGCGCGATGCTCCCCTTGCGCTCGGCCAGGCGCAGCGCGTGCGCGCCATTGATGGTAGCGGCAGCGATGGCCTCCGCGGGCGTCATCTTCATGTAGGTGCACGCCAGCGACAGCACAAACGGCATGCTGCTGGTGGGCGAAGTTCCGGGATTGTAATCGGTGGCGAGCGCCACCGGGACGCCCGAGTCGATAAGCCGGCGCGCATCGGGAAATCGCCCCAGCCCCAGAAAGTAGTTAGCTCCCGGGACCAGCGTGGCGACCGTCTGGAACGCGGGCGAGATGACGGATTGCGCGGCCAGAGCGGCGATGTCGTCTTCGCTGACGTAGTCCATGTGGTCGAGCGAAGCGGGATCGTATTTCACCAGCGGCGCGATCTCCGACCGGGTGAACTGGCCTACGTGCGCGCGGACGCCCAGCCCCTGCTCGCGCGCGGCCAGAAACAGGTGCTCGCTGCTGGCGGGAGTGAAAGCGCCGCGGTCGCAGAAAACGTCCACGAAGCGCGCCAGTTTGCGCTCGGCGGCGCGCGGAATCATTTCCTTGCAGACAATGCGGACGTACTTGTCCTCGCGCCCTTCATACTCGCGCGGCACCACGTGCGCTCCCAGCAGCGTAGGCACTACCGTGCCGGGCCACTGGCGGGCAGCGTCGGCGATGGCTTCGAGCGACTTGAGTTCGGCATCCAGGTTCAACCCGTAACCGGACTTGGCTTCGACCGTGGTGGTGCCCTGCGCCAGCATTCGGTTGAGAGCGTCGAGCACATGGCCGGCTAGCGTCGCGCGCGTCACCTTGCGCACGCCTTCAACGCTGGAGCGAATGCCGCCTCCAGCCTCCGCGATCTGCTCGTAAGTTGCGCCGGCGATGCGCTGCTCGAAATCCACCAGCCGCGGCGCGGTGAACGCCGGATGGGTGTGCGAATCGACGAATCCCGGAAACACGACTTTGCCGACGCAGTCGATTTCGCGAATTTTTTTGTGATTCTTCTTTACCCAGGAGTCGCGGAGCGCGTCTTTGGTCTTGCCAACGGAAACGATCTTGCCGTCCACGCAGAGGACCGCGCCGTCTTCGATCAGGCCGAGGCCGCCCAGGTCGCGTCCGCGGCGGGGGCCGGCGCCGGGAGAAAACAGGGTGAGGAGCTGGCGGATGTTGACCAGCAGCAGGGCGGCTTGATTCTTCTTTCGGAGGGGCATGGCCTTAGCCATGCCGATCCGAGGATGAGGGTGATTTCATCGGAATCTTGATCCCGGTCTTCCCGGCAAAATCGATGGCCTCCTGATACCCGGCATCGGCATGGCGCACCACACCAATTCCGGGATCATTGGTCAGCACGCGCTCTATGCGCTTCGCCATGGCATCGGTTCCGTCGGCCACGATGACCTGCCCGGCGTGCTGCGAATATCCAATGCCCACGCCGCCGCCGTTGTGGATGGAGACCCACGACGCACCGCTAGCGGTGTTGAGCAGCGCGTTGAGCAGCGGCCAGTCGGCGATGGCGTCGGAGCCGTCCTTCATGCTTTCGGTCTCGCGGAACGGCGAGGCCACGGAGCCGGTGTCGAGGTGGTCGCGACCGATGACGATGGGCGCTTTGAGCTTGCCTTTCCTGACCAGCTCGTTCATCGCCAGCCCGAACTGCGCGCGCTCGCCATAACCCAGCCAGCAGATGCGTGCCGGCAGGCCCTGGAACTTGATCCGCTTGCGCGCCAGCTCGATCCAGCGGCTCAGAGTGCGGTTCTCGGGAAACAAGTCCAGCACGAGCTGGTCGGTGGTGGCGATGTCGGAGGGCTCGCCGGAAAGCGCCACCCAGCGGAACGGCCCGCGGCCTTCGCAAAACAGCGGGCGGATATACTCCGGCACAAATCCCGGAAAGTCATAGGCGTTCTTGACCCCCCGCTGGAAGGCCATGGTGCGGATATTGTTGCCGTAGTCGAAGGTGACGGCGCCCATCTTCTGCAAAGCCAGCATGCCTTCGACGTGGCGCGCGATGGAATCGAGCGATCGCTCCATGTAGGCCTTGGGATCGTCCGCGCGCATCTCGGTAGCCTGCTCCAGCGATAATCCCTGCGGGATGTAGCCGTTCAGGGGATCGTGCGCCGAGGTCTGGTCGGTGAGGATGTCGGGCAGCACGCCGCGCGCAGCCAGCTCGGGAATCACGTCGGCACAGTTTCCTACCAGCCCCACCGAGACCGCCTCTTTCTTGCGCACGGCGTTCTTGAGGATGCGCAACGCCTCGTCGAGCGAGTTGACCATGAAGTCGCAGTAGCCGCCCTTGAGGCGCTTCTTGATCCGCTCGGGATCGACTTCGACCCCCAGAAACGCCGCACCGGCCATGGTGGCGGCCAGCGGCTGCGCGCCGCCCATGCCTCCCATGCCGCCGGAAACGATCAGCTTCCCTTCCAGGCCCGCGTGGAAGTGCTTTTCGCCCGCGGCGGCGAAAGTCTCGAACGTGCCCTGGATGATTCCCTGCGAGCCGATGTAGATCCACGAGCCGGCGGTCATCTGCCCGTACATGGTGAGGCCCATGCGCTCGAACTCGGTGAACTTCTCGAAGTCGTTCCAGTGGCCGACCAGGTTGGAGTTAGCGATGAGCACACGGGGCGCGTACTCATGGGTGCGGAAGATGCCAACCGGCTTGCCCGACTGCACCAGCAGCGTCTCGTCATTCTCCAGCGATTTTAGCGCGGCGACGATGGCGTGGTAGCACGGCCAGTCGCGCGCCGCCTTGCCGCGTCCGCCATAGACCACTAGATCTTGCGGACGCTCGGCAACCGCTTCGTCGAGGTTGTTCATCAGCATGCGCAGGGCGGCTTCCTGCTGCCACGACTTGCAGGAGATCTGAGTACCGCGCGGCGCCTTGATCGGGGTGTACGCGTTGATTTCCGTTTCCACCGGCATAGGGAGATGGTAGTGCGCGAGGGCGGGAAGGCGCAATGAGCCGGCGGAGACGCCGGCGCTACATCACCAGGAACTGTACGCGGTGCCCTCGGTGCTGACGCCGCTGGCGCCGGAATGGACGTCGGTGATTCCCGGCTGGCTCTGGTTGGGGTCCATGATGGTGTCGTCGCTGGTGGTTTGCCAGCTATCGGCCGTCCCGGTGAGCGGATCCTTGGGAATGCTCCTCAGGTAGCCGGCGGAAACCAGGTCCTGGAGCGACTGGGGCGCCTTCTGCTTGTCCAGCGTGTACTGGTCGATGACCGAGCGCATGGTGAACAGGTCATCCTTCAACACCGCCTCCTTCGAGTGCACCACCGAGGTGGTGTAGATGGGGATGGAGATGGACACGAGGATCAGAATGATGCTGATGACGATCATCAGCTCGATCAGCGTGAACCCGCGCCAGCGTTTTTTGCGGTTGGGGATATTCACCATCACCAGTCCGCGTACTTGGTTCCGTCCAGGGCGGTGCCGCTGGACTTGGTGAAAACGTCGAAGACGTTCTGCCCGCCCCAGGAGCTGGACTGGGGATCATCCTGCATCGAGTGCAGCCCCCAATCGTCCTTGCCGGTCATGGGATCGATCGGGACACGGCGCAGGAAGCGGATCTTCTTGCCCTGCGAATCCACGCCTTTGACCAGGGTCTCCAGATCGGGGGGATAGCCCTCGCTGCCTACCTTGATCTGGAAGGCGTTGCGGTCGGCCAAGTCCTTGTAACGGTCGATGGCGTCGCGCATCTCCCACAGGTCGCGGCGCAGCTCGACTTCCTTCTCGCGCTTGATTTGCACCCGCACAATCGGGATGGCGGCGCCGGTGAGGATCAGCAAAATCGCGATCGAGATCATCAACTCGATCAGCGTGACCCCGCGCCGCCTGGGCTCAACGCCAGCCTGGGTGCGGGGCCGCCGGCTGCCATGCCATATGCGGAGGAATGACTGCATGGACTTATTCTAGCAGTCCCGGTCTGAGGACCGAGTACCAAGTACCGACCGTACCAAGTACCGACAGTGCCGAGTACCAAGTAACCAAGTACTGACACCCGGTACTCAGTACTTGGTCCGCTGGCCTCAATGGACGGTTACGCTGGCCTGTCCTCCCGATGCCGGGATCACCTGGCCACTGGAGTTGCGCGCCCCGGGCCGGGTGATGGCCACCGTCCCCTGCCCCGGTGATTTGGCCAGAAACGTCAAGGTCAGCACAGTACCCTGTCCGGAGAGGCCGCCGGAGGAGGGCGGGCGGGTGGCGGTCACCTGCAGCATGCCGGTGGAGGGATCGTCACGATGCACCAGTGCCACCGGCTGGCCGTCCTGCGACAGGAACGCACCGTTGGAGACGTTCACCAACTGCAGCAGCTTGGGATCATAGCTGATCTGCAGGGGAACCGAGAAAACGTCCTGGCCGTTGCTGAGCATCACGCTTACCGGGAAGGTGCTTCCGGCCGCTTGCGAAGCGGTGGGCGGATCGAAGGTGAAAGCTATAGCCTGGGAGGCACCCGCCGGGCTGGCAGGCTGCTGAGATGGCGGCTGCGTTGCCGGGGAGGCGGGAGCGGCTGCCGGCAGATTCTGCGTTTGCGCCGCGCTCGCCGGCCGCGGCTCGCCGCTCTTGGGCGAAAACGCGCTGCCCTGCGGAGCGCCGCCGCCCGGGCTCTCGATCTTGCGGCGCAGTTCGATCGATGTCCCGGTGCCCACGTCCAGCGCCCTTTCGTTCAGCTCGCTCAGCTCCCGGCCGCGGACGATGTGGGGAATCAGCGCGAACACGATCTCGTTCTGATGCTTCTCGGTGTGCTCGCTGGCGAAGAAGTACTTCAGAATCGGAATCTGCCCCAGGCCGGGAATGCCGCTCCAGTTCTTGATGTCCTGATCTTCCAGGATCCCGCCCACCAGGTTGACCTCGCCCTCCTTCAGGCGGATCTCGTGTTCGATCTTGCGCTGGCCGATCACCGGCTGCTGAATGCCGCCGATGGTGACCTGCGAGGTGACCGCCGACACGTCGATGGTCACCTTCATGGAAACCTCACGGTTGGCGTGCACCTGCGGGGTGATGTCCACGTTCACGCCCACGTCGATGTACTGGAACTGGGTATTGACCAGGGGGTTGATGCCGACGCCGCCGATACCGGGCTGGAACGAGCCGGTGGCTACCGGCACGCGGTCGCCGATCTTCAGCGACGCCTTCTGATTGTCCGAGGCGCGGATGCGCGGGCTCTGGATGATCTTGGTCCCGGCGTTGCTGAACACAAAATTCGCCGTCGCCTGCGGGATGGTCACCAGGAAATCGTTGGCCGTCAGGTTGGCGAACTGGTTCAGAACCAGAGTATTCGGGGTGGTTGAAGCGCCCGTCGTGGTGGTGCCGGTGGTGCTCGTGCTGGTGCTGCTGGTGCCCTGCAGGGCGACGCTGGCGCTGCCCGGCGGCACAATGCCCAGGTCGCGGACCAAGTCGCGGGTCACCTGCATCACCACCACATCGATGATCACCTCGGGTTTGGCCTTGTCGATATCGGTGATCAGCTTCTCCGCCAGGGCAACCTGGTCGGGAGTGCCGCGGATGACGATGGCTTTCTGCGTGGGCAACGCCTGGATGCGGCTGACTTCCAGGATGCTGCGAATGGCGTTCACCATGTCCTGCAGCTCGGTGGGCAGCGAGGCGTTGGACAGGTAAAAGGTCTTGATGACGTTCTGCTCCAGCTCCTTGCGCTTGGCGATGGTGTCGGCGGCGATGAAGATCGTGTTAGGCGTCACCGGGCGCCAGAAAGTCTTGGACTCCATGGCCACCACCTGCAACGCTTGATCGAGCGTGACCCCGTTGAGCTCCACCGAAATCCGGCGCGAGGTGTAGTCGGGATCGAACAGCACGTTCAGCCCCGCCAGCTTGCCGATGGTCTGGTAGATCACCTTGCTGTCTTCGGTCAGCTTGAGCGTGATGGGGACGTTGGAGATGGGGGCCAGTTCGACCGGTTCCTGCGCCTGCTCCAGGCGCTTGCGGCTCGGCGACATGGAACGCGACTTGGCGCCGCCGCCCTCCTTGGACTCGATCATGGCCCTGGTCTTGCGGATCTCCTGCTGCGCGATGAAGCTGGCTGGATCGATCACGTAAGCCTTCTCGAAGAGAACCAAAGCCTCCTCGAGCTTGCCATCTTCGCGCAGCAACTGCCCGCGATGCACATAGGAGGCGGCCGCCAGGAACCGTGTGCGGTAGAGCGCGGCTTTGTAGCGGATGTCCGTCGGCTTCAGGTCGTAGGCTTTGCTGTACAGATCGTAGGCCGCTTCGTAGTTCTCGCGGGCCTCCGCGATTTTGCCCTGGTCGTAGAGCTTCTTGGCCTGATCAGCGAGTGCGGCTGCCGGGAGCAGTAGGAGGAAGGCAAGGATCAGCGTTGCAGCCCGTTTGAGGCGACTCATTGGACTCCTTGGTCGGGTCGAGTTGCCGCTCTGGTGCACAAAGAAGGAAACTCTGTCCTCCGGCTAAAACCCGCCGTTGCGAATGGCGTGAGGTTGAGATTATAGCACCAGTTCTGCAGCCAGTTGCCGGGGCCGCATCCCACCCGATTTTGGCGTCACGGGGTGCTTGGGGCCGCTATCTTCAACTGTGCTAGCATGTTAGTTCTTGCGCGGAGAGGCCAGGTCCGCATGGCACGCCAGCCCACGCACCAGGTCCGGCCCAACCCGGAAAAGCAGCCTCGCCGCGACCCCACCGCCAAGGGGGAGCGCGATGCCGCCGTCAACCGAGCCGCCTCTCACAACTATCACCTGCAGGACCGGTTCGAAGCCGGGATTGCTCTTCATGGCACCGAGGTCAAATCAATTCGCAGCGGACGAGCCAACCTGAAAGACGCCTACGGACTGGTGAAGGACGGCGAACTGTGGCTGCTCAACGCCCACATCGGACCGTACGAGAACGCCGGGTACGCGCAGCACGAAGCCACTCGCACGCGCAAGTTGCTGGTCCACAAGGACGAGCTCCGAAAACTTACGGGCCAGACCCAGCAAAAAGGGCTGACGCTGATCCCCACCCGCTTGTATTTCAAGAATGGCAGGGTCAAAGTCGAGCTGGCGCTGGCCCGCGGCAAGCAGCTCTGGGACAAACGCGAGACCGAACGCCGCCGCACCGCCGACCGCGAAGCCCGCGAAGCTATGGCCCGCAGCCGTAAGTCGGGGAACATTTGAAATTCATTTCGCCGCAGATAAACGCGGATGGACGCGGATCAAAATCAATCCTAAAATCCGCGTTCATCCGCGTGAATCCGCGGCGAAGAACCATTCAGTCTGAGGTCGACCGATGAACATAACTCTCTCCTACTCCAATCCTGCTGAACTAGAAACCGAATGCCTGGCCGTCGTAATCGTGGACCAGGGCGAGAAAGATAAGCCCGCGCCGGTTGTGCTCGGCGGCAACCAGGCCGTCCAAAACGCTGCCTCTGATCTGCTCACGAGCGGTGAGGTTTCGGGAAAGATGTTCGAGACCGTGATGATCCACCGGCCGACGGGGCTTAAAGCGCGCCGGCTGCTGCTGGTCGGCGGCGGCAAAGCGAAGGATTTCTCCCTGTCAGAACTGCGCAAGCTCGCGGGGACGGCCGTCCGCTTCCTCAAGCCCAAGCAGATTCGCTCGCTGGCCTTCCTGCTGCCGGACATGGCGTCGGGAGCGGCCGATGCGGTAAAAGCCGCGGTCGAGGGCGCGTACGTCGGCAACTTCGATCCCGATACCTACAAGAGCGATCGCAAGGACCAGCTTATCCAGGAGATCACGCTGCTCGCGTCCGCCGGCTCTGATCGCGGCGCGCTCGAGAAGGCTCTTGCCGAAGCCCGCGTGATGGGCGAGTCGCAGAACTTCACTCGCGAACTGGTCAACGAGCCCGGCAATCGCATGACCCCAACCACGCTCGCCGAGCGCGCCCGCAGGATGGTGGCGGAGGTCAACTCGCCGAACCTCTCGATCGAGGTGCACGGCCCGGAGAAGATCCGCGAGCTCAAGATGGGCGCTTTCTGGAGCGTGGCCCAGGGCTCCGACGAGCCCGCGCAACTGATCGTGATGCGATATTCTCCGCCGGCCGCGCCGGAGAAGCCGGTGCTCGGCCTGGTCGGCAAAGGGATCACGTTCGATTCCGGCGGCATCTCCATCAAGCCCGCCGACGGCATGGAGAAGATGAAGTACGACATGGCCGGAGGCGCGGCCATGCTGGGCGCCATCCGCGCCATCGCCCTGCTCGAGCCGAAGATCAAAGTCATCGGCATCGTGTGCGCCACCGAGAACATGCCGTCCGGCAAAGCGCAGAAGCCCGGTGACGTGCAGATCGCCATGAGCGGCAAATCCATCGAAATCATCAACACCGACGCTGAAGGCCGCCTGGTGCTGGCCGACGGCCTCGCCTACGCGCGCCAGCTCGGCGCTACCCACCTGATCGACGCCGCCACGCTGACCGGCGCGGTCGTAGTTGCGCTGGGCGGGGTGAACGCCGGCGTCTTCGCCAACAACGACGAGATGTACTCACGCTTCGAGCAGGCCGAGCGCCGCGCCGGCGAGAAGATGTGGCGCATGCCGCTGGATGATGAGTATCGCGAGCTGATCCGCTCCGGCATCGCCGACATCAAGAACACCGGCGGACGCTACGGCGGCGCCATCAGCGCGGCCATGTTCCTGAAAGAGTTTGTCGAGGACACACCGTGGATCCACCTCGATATCGCCGGCACCGCCTGGACCGAAGAAAACAAGAGCTGGATCGCGCTGGGACCGAGCGGGATCGCCGTGCGCTCAATCGTGGAGTTCGTGAAGGAGATGGCGGGATGATTCTTCCGCCGCGGATACACGCGGACAAACGCGGATTCAACCCAATCTCTCTGTGACTGTCATTCTGAGCGCAGCGAAGAATCTAGAGAGTGATGATTATCCGGACGCAGTCCGCTCAGGGAAGGGCGCTAGGAAATTCGCCCGACTGAATCTGATCCGCGTTCATCCGCGTTGATCCGCGGCGAAATGAACTTCACATGACGGGCGGCACAGTAATCCCCATCACTTCCAGCGCACGGACCAGCTCCCGGCGAACCACCGCCGCCGTCGCCAGCAGGAACTTCTTCCGCCCTTCATCCGGCTCGGTCAGGATGTGGTGACGGTGATAGAAGTTGTTGAACACCTGCGCCAACTGGAACGCATACTTGGCCATGTGCGCCGGCTCCGTAGTGGCGATGCACTGCTCGACCACCTGCGAGAAGCGCGACGCCATGAGCCAGAGCTCCCAGATTTCGTTCCCCGCCTCGCCTGAAAAGAAGCTCGCATAATCGATGTTCTCGGCCAGCGCCGTTTCCGGCTCCACGCCTGCCTTGCGGAAGATGTTGGTAGCGCGCACGACCGCATACTGCGCGTAGGGACCGGTCTCGCCCTCGAAGCTGAGCGCCTCGCGGAAGTCGAAGGCGATCACCGAGTTCTTGGTGAACTTCAGCATGAAGTAGCGCAGCGCGCCCACGGCGATCTGGGTGGCGATGCGCGCGCGCTCGGCCTTCTCCAG
>DATNJE010000294.1:0-2954 GCA_035604095.1 Terriglobales bacterium | reverse complement strand
CCAACCTCAGACAGGGCCCTGGCCGCCATCGTTGAATCCGGCTAACGCGATGATCCGGAAGGCGCAAGACCATTCACCAATCCTGACTGTCTGCTGCGAAACTAGCAATGGTTACCGGCGAGGGTCAAGGTAACCACTGTTACCAGAAAGGCACGTTTTTCGAGCATGACCTTTAGATAGTGGCAGAATCGGTTGTTGCATCATTTGTTGTGCGCCTGTAATATGCGCGCGTTCCCAGCTATGCCCAGTAACTCGAATTACATGCCGCGCCTGCTTCCGCTGCGCCTTCCCCGGGTGTGCGTAGCCATCGTGGGCTTCACCCCGACCGAGATGTTCGAAAAAGCGGAGGCCGTGGTCAGGGATAACCCATTCATAGAATTGAGGTTAGACTACATTCGACAGCCGACACTGGCGCTCCAGAAGCTGCGGCGCTTCGCCGATTTCCACCCCGAAGCCCTGGTGATCGCCACCTGCCGCCGCGCCGTCAACGGAGGCAAGTTTCGGGGATCGGTCGCGGCCCAGGTTGACGTTCTGGTAAAGGCCGCCGCCAACGGCAGCCAATTCGTCGACCTGGAACTGGAAAGCGCCGCCGCCTTGAAATCGAAAGACCTGGACCGCTTGCGCGCCGCTGCTGCCGTCATTCTCTCCTTTCACGACTTTCGCGCCACGCGCAAGCTCGACGAGACCTTCCAGAGGATGGCCGCTTTTCCGGCGGACTACTACAAGGTGGTCAGCACCGCCAAGTCGCTCTATGACAATGTAGTGATGATGAAGTTCCTGGAGCGCCAAAGCGAGAAGCATTCCATGATCGGCCTCTCGATGGGTGAGCAGGGGATCATCAGCCGGGTGCTGTGCGTGCGCGCCGGCAGCGTCTTCACTTTCGCCTCGGCCGCGGCCGGAGAGGAGACCGCGCCGGGACAGATCACCGCCCGCACCCTGCGCGACACCTATCGCATTGACCAGGTGGATGCCGCCACCAAGGTGTATGGCGTGGCCGGCGATCCGGTGGCGCACTCGCTCTCGCCGCTCATGATGAACACCGCCTTCCGCCGCGAGAACGTGAATGCCGTGTATCTCGCCCTGCACGCCACCAAGCTGACCGACCTGCTGGCCTGCGTCCGCGACATTCCCCTGCACGGGCTCAGCATCACCATGCCCTACAAGCAGGAGATCATCCAGCACCTGGACAACACCGACGACGTCACCGAAAAGATCGGCGCCTGCAACACTGTGATCCGGGCGCAGGACGGAAAGCTCTACGGATACAACACAGACGTCTCCGGGGTGGTGCGTCCGCTGGAGCAGCGGCTGCACCTGGCCGGGGCCAAGGTGCTGGTGGTGGGCGCGGGAGGCTCGGCGCGCGCCGCCGTCTTCGGACTGAAGGAGCGCGGAGCCGAAGTCTTCATCATCAACCGCACCACCTCGGTGGGACAGAAGCTGGCCCGCCAGGCGCGGGCCAAGTTCCTCAACCGCACCCAAATGCGCAGCCTCGAGTTCGACGTGATCGTCAATGCGACCCCCGTCGGCATGGGCGGTGCCAAGGTATCGCCGCTCAGCGAGAAGGAACTGAACGCGCGCATCCTGTTCGAGATGGTCTATACTCCGGCGGAAACCAAGCTGGTGAAGATGGCCCGCGCCAAGGGCCTGCAGGTGATCACCGGGGTGGAAATGTTCGTCCAGCAGGGAGCGCGGCAATTCGAGATCTGGACCGGCAAGCCGGCGCCGGCCGACGACATGCAGCGGGTGGTGACGGCAGCCCTGCAGGCCCGCGCCGCCAACGGCAACCACAAGCAGGGCGCGTCGGAACTGGCGGCTTCCTGACGTCCTCGACCCCCGTTAGTCAAATGTATTACAATTAGCTACATGGCAAAGGCGAGATCGGTACCCAGCAGCATCCGCTTTACCGCCGAGGACAAGAAGATTTTGCGTGCCCTGAGCGCAAAATTAGGACTGGGGACTCCCCAGGTGCTTCGGCTGGCAATCCGCAAGTTGGCCGAGACTGAGCAGGTAGGCCGCCGTTACGTCGAAGGCGCCGTACCGGTGTGGCAGATAGCTGCCGATCTGGGAGCGAAGGTTTCAGAAGACGTGTGGGCAGGCGTGCCCCGTGACCTGTCGAAGAATATCGACCATTATCTGTACGGGTCGTCCAAGGACGAGGAGTGAGAACGGTCTTCGCCGACACCGGCTACTGGGTGGCTCTGGTAAATCCGCACGACGACCTCCACCGGGAAGCGCTGAACACCGCTCGGTCAATCGGTCTGGTGTTCACCGTAACCTCCGATCCGGTCCTCACCGAGTTTTTGAATAATTTCGCCCGGCGTGGACCGCAGTTGCGCCAAGCGGCCGCCGCGCTCGTCGATCAGTTAAAAAAGAATCCTAATTGCGAAGTCGTCCCTTGGACTGCGAGCCTCTTCACCGCCGGATTTCTGCTCTACAAACAGCGAGCAGATAAGGGCTGGAGCCTTACTGACTGCACGTCGTTTGTGATCATGCACGAGAGGCATATCGCGGAGTCTTTGGCGCACGACCAGCATTTCGAGCAGGCGGGGTACAAGGCGCCCCTGCGATGACGGCACTGTTCCGGGGGGCCGTTACCGCCGGTTTGTCCGCCACCGGGTGGGCTCCTGCCCAGGTTTTCGGGTGTTGTCGAGAAAGATTCCAGGTTCCTGCCCCAAAACAGTTGCTATTTTCCGGCAATCTGGGCTAAGATAACAACGGGACCCGGAAAGACCCAGGCTCCGGGTTTCTCTTCGTACCAGCTAGCCCGTCTCTTCTACAAGTTCGGCCCGTGAAACTTTAAGATGCCCGGCGCGGTGTCGTTACGCGCTGGTCCCCAGTCGGAGCTACTGACATGGCGTGGTACGCATACTGCATCACCGAGCAGCAGGCCTTCCAGCAGAACGGGACGCGCGCGCGCCGGCCGTTTCCCGTCGAGAATCTCAAAGGCATCAACG
>DATNJE010000293.1:0-2011 GCA_035604095.1 Terriglobales bacterium | reverse complement strand
GAGACCGTCCACTGGCCGCCGCACCGCATCGCCCGCCTGGGCGTAGGTTATTGTCCGGAGGAGCGCGGCATCTTTGCCAGTTTGAGCGCAGAAGAGAACCTGCTGCTGCCGCCCCGGTTCACCAGCGAGGGTATGAGCGTGGAAGAGATCTACGCCATGTTCCCCAACCTGAAGGAGCGGCGCAAGAGCCAGGGGACGCGGCTTTCCGGAGGCGAGCAGCAGATGCTGGCCATGGCCCGCATCCTGCGCACCGGCGCGCGGCTGCTGCTGCTGGACGAGATTTCCGAAGGCCTGGCGCCGGTGATCGTCAAGAAGCTGGCCCTGGTGATCCGTCAGCTCAAAGAGAAGGGTTTCACCATCGTGCTGGTGGAGCAGAATTTCCGCTTCGCGGCTCCCCTGGCCGACCGCATGTACGTGGTGGAACGCGGCCGTATCGCGGTTGAGGTCCAGCGCCACGAAGTCGAGGAAAAGCAGTCGTTGCTGGAAGAACTACTGGGCGTTTGAATATTGCGGGCAGGTAATCAAAAGGAGGGAGATCGAAATGAAGAGCAAACTCATGATCGCACTGGCCGGCGTTCTGGTGTTGTTGGCCGCCACCGGGGCGTTGGCGCAGGCGAAGTCAGGAAAGATATCCGGTGGCGTGGTCAAGATCGGCGTGCTGGACGACATGTCCGGCTTGTACTCCGATATCGGCGGCAAGGGCGAGGTGGTGGCTGCGGAAATGGCCATAGCCGAGGTCGGAGGCAAGGTGTTGGGGGCTCCCATCCAGGTGGTTTCTGCCGATCATCAGAACAAGCCCGACGTGGGGGCGAGCAAGGCGCGGGAATGGTTCGATGGCGACGTTGATATTATCGTGGGCACGGTGAATTCGGGCGTGGCCATCGCCGTCAGCAAAGTAGCCAATGAGAAGCACCGCCTGTTCATCGATTCGGGCGCTGGTTCCACACGGCTCACCAACGAGGATTGCAATCCCTATACCATCCACTATGAATATGACACCTATGCCACCGGTACCACCACCGCTAAGGCCGTAGTCGCGCACGGCGGCAAGACCTGGTTCTTCCTCACCGCCGACTACGCCTTCGGCAAATCGCTGCAGTCGGACACCACCAATTTTGTGCAAGCAGCCGGTGGAAAAGTGCTGGGCTCAGTGCTGCACCCGCTCAACGCCTCCGATTTCTCCTCCTTCCTGCTGCAGGCGCAGGCCTCGGGAGCGCAGGTGATCGGGCTGGCCAATGCCGGCGGCGACACGATCAACTCCGTCAAGGCGGCGTCGGAGTTCGGCATCACCAAAAAGCAGACCCTCGCCGCGCTGCTGATCTTCATCACCGATGTTCATTCCTTGGGCCTTAACGCCGCCCAGGGCCTGTATGCCGCCGAGGGTTTCTACTGGGACCAGAACGACGACACCCGCAAGTGGAGCAAGGCGTTCGCCGCCAAAATGGGCGGCAAGATGCCCACTATGGTGCAGGCCGGCGTTTATTCCTCGACGCTGCAGTACCTGAAGGCCATTCAGGCGGCGGGCACCGACGACCCCGACGCGGTCATGAAGAAGCTGAAGGAAATGACCCTGAACGACGCCACCGTGAAGGGCGGCAAGATCCGCGCCGACGGCCGCATGGTGCACGAGTTCTATCTCTACCAGGTGAAGTCGCCCGGCGAATCCAAGGGGGAATGGGACCTTTATAAGCTGGTCAGCACCATTCCCGGCGACCAGGCCTTTCAGCCGCTGTCGTTGTCGCGTTGCCCGATGATCAAGAAGTAAGAGTCGTGAAACCGGCGGCGGGGCATTTCGCCGTCCCGCCGCTGGTTGATGTAAACAACCTATGAGCGAGATCTTCGGAGTGCCGATCGCAGCGCTGTTCGGACAGCTCGTGCTGGGGCTGGTGAACGGCTGTTTCTACGCCATGCTCAGCCTGGGGCTGGCCATCATCTTCGGCATGCTGAACATCATCAACTTCGCCCACGGCGCGCTGTACATGATGGGCGCCGTCTTCACCTGGTTCTTGCT
>DATNJE010000292.1:0-6115 GCA_035604095.1 Terriglobales bacterium | reverse complement strand
TCGGCCCGCCCAAGCTGCCGCCAAAGTGGTTCAGGTTGGAGCGCGGTTTATTAGTGCCCGACGTGGCATTCAGGAAGTAATCCGCCGCATTCAGAATGGAGCCGTTCCAAAGCTCGTAAAGATTTCCATGAAAGCGATTGGCTCCGGACTTCGTGACGTAGTTGATCTGCGATGCCCCATATCGCCCTTGATCGACCGAGTAGGAAAGAGTGTTGACGGTCACCTCGGCGATCGAATTCAGGCCCAGCACAAGATTGGTTGAGAGGCCGCTATTGAGGTTGGTGAGCGGGTCGTTGGTTTCGAGCCCGTCAACGATATAGCCGTTGGCGAGCGCTGGCAGGCCGTTGAATTCCACGTTGCCGTAGCCGTTTGTGCCGCCGACGAAATCATTGCCGCTGCCTGCAGTATTGATGAGCGCGCCCGCCGCAAACTGCAACGGATACGTCAAATCTCCCCCTGGGTTGGGTAAATTCTCCAGTGCCGGTGCATTCAGACTAGTGGATGTATTCGCATTGGCGGGGTTGATCAGTGGAGCTTCCCCGCTCACCTCCACCGTCTGACTGGATTGAGCCACGTGAAGCGTGAAATTGGCTGTTTGCTTCTGACCCAGACTTGCCACGACACCATCATTCTGCTGTGGCGCAAAGCCAGGCGCTTCTACCCTGACCGAGTAGTTCCCGGGCTTTAGCTGCGGCAGATTGAACCGGCCGGCAGCGTCGGTGCTGGCGGTCCGTCTGAGGCCGGTGTCACGGTTTGTGATCCTTATCGTGGCATTGGGAACAACTGCTCCCGTCTCGTCGCTCACCTGCCCAATGATTGCGCTTGTCGTTTCACCCTGGGCAAACGCCAATGGCGGGAATATGAAAACCGCCACCGTCACCAAGAGACCCAAACGGAGCGAGGTCACCAGAACACAGTTTTTTGAATGCGATCTCATGGTTTGCCGGTCCCTATGTCGGGCATGAACTGTAATACATTATTGTTACTTAATGCCAGTTAATATATTTGCTGCAATGGAGTATAATTCGCGCACGAGAGGGAGGCACGCCGACAGCGCTTCGCATGATTACCATCTCGAAGGAAGACTATTTGAAGGCGGTGCTGGAAGCCGAGAGCGAGGGCGAGCACGTCATCTCGGCGACGCTGGCGCACCGGCTGGCGGTTTCCGCGCCGGCGGTCACCATGGCGCTGCGGCGGTTGAAGCGCGACGGCCTGGTTGCGGTGCGCGCCGACGGCCGGGTCGAGTTGACCGCGGCCGGCCGCAAAGTGGCGCTGAGGACGATGGTGCGGCACCACCTGATCGAACGTATGCTGGCGGAAGTCTTCGGCATGGAGTGGTACCGGGTGCATGACGAGGCCGAGCGACTGGAGCATGCCGTGTCGGCGGAGTTCGAGGCTAAACTGGCGCAGAAACTGGGTCCGGCGGGGACCTGCCCGCACGGGAATCCGGTGGTTCCCGAGCGCAGCGAAGCCCGCCGCCGCCGCGGGCTACGCCTGCTATCGGAAGCTGAACCTGGCACGAGCTATCAGGTGAGTAGCATGTACGAGCGGGACAGCGCGCTGCTGCGCTTTCTCGATGAGCGCGGTATCCGTCCCGGAGCAAAGCTGCAGGTACTGGAGCGTAACTACGACCAGACCATGACCTTGCTGACCGACAAGCACAAGGTCTCGGTGGGCGGCCCGGCGGCGGAGAAGGTATGGGTGGCGCCGGCGGGAGCGGGCAAGTTGCGAAAACGTTAACCGGCATTCATTGATCGATATATACCATCGCTAACCGCTGCGCGATGCCAACAACGCCACAAAACGATGCCGTTGAGGACAAGGCAGCGCCTTCTCACGTGAATCACCTCTCCCTCGAAGGGATGCACAGCACCGTCGAGGTGCCGCATCACGCCGCGGGATTCTGGCGGCAGTGGCGAGCCTACGTGGGACCGGCCCTGCTGGTGAGCGTCGGTTACATGGACCCCGGCAACTGGGGGACCGATCTGGCCGGGGGAGCGCAATTCCGATATGGCCTGCTGTGGGTGGTGGCCGTGGCCAGCCTCATGGCCATCTTCATGCAGGTGATTTCCGCCCGTCTGGGCGTGGTCACGGGAAAAGATCTGGCGCAATGCTGCCGCGACTGGTATCCCAAGTGGACACGCTGGCCGAATTGGCTGCTGTCCGAGGTGGCCATCGGCGCCTGCGACCTGGCTGAAGTTCTGGGAAGCGCGGTGGCGCTGAACCTGATGTTCCGCATCCCATTGTTCTGGGCGGTTCTCATCACCGCCGCGGACGTGTTGCTTTTGCTGGCCTTGCAGCGCTTTGGGATACGAACCGTGGAGGCCGTAGTGCTGGTGCTGGTGGCGACCATCGGCATCTGCTACTTCATCGAAATCTTTATCCTTCCGCAGACCGCGCCCAGCTTCCTGGAGATGGGGCACGCCCTCCTCACCCCCGGCCTCCGCCGCCTGGGCATGGCCTACGTGGCGATCGGGATCATCGGCGCCACGGTGATGCCGCACAACCTCTACCTGCACTCGGCGCTGGTGCAAAGCCGCAAGTTCGAGAAAGATAAGAGTTCCATCCGCACCGCCATCCGCTTCAATACGCTCGACTCGACGGTGGCGCTGTCGATCGCGTTCTTCGTCAACGCCGCCATCATGGTGCTGGCGGCGATGGTGTTCAACGGCAAGGACAGCATGACCGTCGCCGGCGGCCAGGTAGTCAGGTTCGGCGCCGGAACCGATTGGATTCGCGTGGCCTACCTCACGCTGGCCCCACTGCTGGGCACGGCCGCAGCCAGCATGCTGTTTGCCGTGGCGCTGCTGGCCAGCGGGCAAAGCAGCACCATCACCGGAACGCTGGCGGGGCAGGTGGTGATGGAAGGATTCATGCACTGGAAGCTGACCCCCTGGGTCCGGCGGCTGATCACGCGCGGGCTGGCCATCCTGCCGGCGATCCTGATCATCGGCACCCGCGGCGAGAGCAGCGTGAACGATCTGCTGACCCTGAGCCAGGTCGTGCTGGCTCTGCAGTTGCCCTTTGCCATGTTCCCGCTGCTGCACTTCACCAGTTCCCGCAAGCGGATGGGCGCGTGGAGGAGCGGCTGGTTCCTGCTCATCGCCGGATGGGCCAGCGCCATCGCAATTACCGCGATGGATATTTACGGTTTGCCTGAGTCGCTGAAATCGGCGTGGCAAGTCATCGCCGGGGGGTGAGCTGAACGATTCACGATGTCGGACCGGTCTTCGGACCGATCCGGGGCGGAGCAGGGCTTTCAGCCCTGCATTAAGAAGGCGATACTAGACCTCGGCTTTAGCCGCTGAGGAAATTACGTCAGGGGCTGAAGCCCACAATTTGAAGGGCGCATGAACGCAGGCCTGAAGGCCTGCTCCACCCTGGTGAGTAATCCAGGCTAAGCGGCGTTAGGATGTTTCTGGAGAACCGACATGTACGACAAGATTCTCTTGGCCCTGGACGCTTCACCGACCGACCGGCCGATCATCGAGCACATCAAGAAGCTGGCGAACATCATGCACAGCCGAGTCATCCTATTCCGCGTGGCCACGGGCGCCTCGGCGCAGTTTCACGGCAAGGACGCCGCCGGCAAGGAGATCGATGAGAGCCGGGCGTACCTGGATCAAGTGAAGGCAGAGTTTGAAGCCGCGAAGATTCCGGTGGCGGCGGAGCTCGGCTACGGAGAGCCGGCAAAAGAAATCGTCAAGTGGGTCAACGAAAACGGCTGCGACCTGGTCGCCATGGCGACCCACGGGCACAAACTGCTGGCCGATCTGGCCCTCGGCACCACCGCCACCCGGGTGCAACACAATGTCAGCGTCCCCGTGCTGATGCTGCGGGCCCGCTGAGAAGACGCCGGAAGCGCGGAAAACCGAGCTCCTTCGCGACGGTCTCCGTCTCTCAGAATGACAAATCCAAAGTATTTTGTGTTACCGTGAGAAGTTTCGGTATCGCCATCATGGAAGGACAGAAGTCATGAAGGACAGTTTCAAGAGCCGCTCGCAGCTTCGTGTGGGAAAGCGTGAATACCAGATCTGCCGCCTCCACGCGCTCGACAAGCAGGGCCTTGCCACCACGCGCCTGCCGTACTCCTTGCGCATCCTGCTGGAAAATTTGCTACGTTTTGAAGACGGCAAATCGGTGAAGGCCGAGGACATCCGCGCGCTTGCCAAGTGGGACGCCGAGGCGGCGCCGGACAAAGAGATCGCCTTCATGCCCGCGCGCGTGCTCTTGCAAGACTTCACCGGCGTGCCCGCGGTAGTGGATCTGGCGGCGATGCGCGACGCCATGAAAAAGCTGGGCGGCGACGCCAAGAAGATCAACCCGCTGCAGCCGGCCGAGCTGGTGATCGACCACTCGGTGCAGGTGGACGAATTCGGCACGCCGGGCGCCTTCCAGGCCAACGCCGACTTCGAGTTCCAGCGCAACCGCGAGCGCTATGCCTTCCTGCGCTGGGGCCAGGACGCGTTCAAGAACTTCAAAGTCGTACCGCCGGACACGGGCATCGTCCACCAGGTCAATCTGGAGTACCTGGCGCGCGTGGTGTTCGTAAATGAAGAAGAAGATGGGAAGGCGGTGGCTTATCCCGATACGCTGGTCGGCACCGACTCGCACACCACCATGATCAACGGCCTGGGCGTGCTGGGCTGGGGCGTGGGCGGGATTGAGGCCGAGGCCGCCATGCTCGGGCAATCGATCTCCATGCTGATCCCGAACGTCGTCGGCTTCAGGATCACCGGCCAGTTGCGCGAAGGCTCGACGGCCACCGACCTGGTGCTCACCGTCACCGAGATCCTGCGCAAGAAAGGCGTGGTCGGAAAGTTCGTCGAGTATTACGGGCCCGGGCTGCGGACGCTGCCGCTGGCCGATCGCGCCACCATCGCCAACATGGCGCCCGAGTACGGCGCCACCTGCGGCATCTTTCCGGTGGACGAAGAAACGCTGCGCTACCTGCGCTTCAGCGGCCGCAGCGAAGAGCAGATCGCGCTGGTCGAGGCCTACTGCAAAGAGCAGGGCCTGTTCCACACCGAGAGCACGCCCGAGGCGGTCTACTCCGACAATCTGGAGCTCGACCTCTCGACCGTGGAGCCGAGCATCGCCGGGCCCAAGCGCCCGCAGGATCGGGTAACGCTCTCGGCGGCGCGCACCTCGTTCGAGCAGGCGCTGCCCACGTTGCAGAAGCCCGGCGCGAAGGCGCATGTGGCCTCCGGCAACGGGCATCTGCAAGACGGCTCGGTAGTGATCGCCGCCATCACCAGTTGCACCAACACCTCGAATCCCTACGTGCTGGTTGCGGCGGGCTTGCTGGCGAAGAAGGCGGTCGAGAAGGGACTCGCGACTAAGCCGTGGGTGAAAACCTCGCTCGCGCCGGGATCGAAGGTGGTCACCGAGTATCTGACCGAAGCCGGCCTGATGACGTATCTCGAAAAGCTGAAGTTCAACCTGGTGGGCTACGGCTGCACCACGTGCATCGGCAATTCCGGCCCGCTGCCCTCGGAGATCTCGCGCGAGATCCAGGACAAAGAACTGGTCGCGGTTTCGGTGCTCTCCGGCAACCGCAACTTTGAAGGGCGGATCAATCCTGAAGTCCGCGCGAATTACCTGATGTCGCCGCCGCTGGTGGTGGCCTTCGCGCTGGCCGGCCGCATCGACATCGATATGAGCAAGGACGCACTCGGCGCCGGCCGCGACGGCAAGCCGGTCTTCCTGCGCGACATCTGGCCGACCCAGCGCGAAGTGGTGGAAACGGTGCAGCGCTCCATCCAGTCCAGCATGTTCCAGAAGAGCTACGCCGGCGTGTTCGATGGCGACGACCGCTGGCGCTCGCTCGCCGTGCCTTCGGGCGAAACTTTCGCTTGGGACGCGAAGTCCACCTACGTCAAGCATCCGCCGTACTTCGTGGACATGCCGGTGCAGCCGCCGTCGGTGAAGGACATCAAGGGCGCGCGCGTGCTGCTGAAGCTCGGGCACTCGATCACCACCGACCACATCTCGCCGGCAGGCTCGATCAAGACCGACAGCCCGGCGGGCAAATACCTGGTCGAGCACGGCGTCGAGGTGAAGGACTTCAACTCCTACGGCTCGCGCCGCGGCAACCACGAGGTGATGGTGCGAG
>DATNJE010000291.1:0-6630 GCA_035604095.1 Terriglobales bacterium | reverse complement strand
CGATAACGAGATTCGCGTGGAATACATGGGGGCGTCGGTCCGCCATGCCATCCACGTGAAGTACGTGATCGCCGGGGCGCTGGCGGGACTGGGTGGCGCCCTGACGGCAATGACCGTGGGCCACATCGATCCCGACCTGGCGTACTGGACGACCTCGGGCGAGTTCATTTTCGTGGCCATCCTGAGCGGGACGGGAAGCGTGATCGCGCCCTTCCTGGGAGCGTTCGTCTTCGAGATCATTCGTACCTACGCCTACCAGTATTCCCCCAACACGTGGCAACTGGTGGTGGGGAGCGCGCTGCTGATCGTGATCGTATTTCTTCCCGCCGGGTTGTGGTCGGTGTTCGGGCATCTTCGCCGGCGAGGTTCGTCATGACGCCCCTCCTCGATGCGCAAGGGCTGTGCAAGAAGTTCGGCGCGGTGACGGCGGCCTGGGGAATCTCCATTGCCGTCGAGCCGGACACGGTGGTGGGGCTGATCGGCACCAATGGCGCGGGCAAGACTACGTTCGTCAACATGGTGACCGGTTACCTCAAACCCGACACCGGCATCATCAGCTTCAAAGGGCGGGACGTGACCGCCCTGCATCCGCGCCAGATCACGCAGTTGGGCATCTGCCGATCCTTCCAGATCCCGCAGCTCTATGACTCGCTTACCGTGCTGGAAAACGTGATCGTGGCTCTCGGCATCGTGTTGCGCAACAGCAAGCCGTGGCGGTTGCGCACGCCGAAGATCGTTCCCGGCCACGGAACCACGCTGATGGCGACCGCGGAAACGATGCTCGCTCGCTTCGGGCTCGCCCAGTACCGCAACAGCCCAGCCGGTGTGCTGCCGGAAGGAGTGCGCAAGCTGCTGGACATCGCTGTGGCCCTGGCGGTGAAGCCCGAGATGCTGATTCTGGACGAACCCACCAGTGGCGTCAGCTCGGATGAAAAGTTCGGCATCATGGACACGGTGATGAACGCGGTCCGCTCCGAGGGCGTGACCGTGCTCTTCGTCGAGCACGACATGGAGATCGTCAGCCGCTACTCCAAGCGGGTCATCGCTTTCTACGAAGGACGCGTTCTGGCGGATGGTGCTCCTGCTCACGTGCTGGGCGACGCTGATGTGCGCAAGTACGTGGTCGGAGGGCAGATGGCGGTGCGCTCGGAAGCGGAGGACATCGCGAGTGCTTAAGATCTCCGGTCTCGAGGCGGCGATCCAGGCGGTCACAGTTCTGCGCGACGTCCACCTGGAACTTCCCAGCGGCATCATGGCCGGGCTGATCGGCCGCAACGGCGCGGGCAAGACCAGCCTGATGCGCAGCATCATGGGCCTGTTGCGGTCACGCCGCGGCTCGGTCGAGTTCGATGGCCAGGACCTAGCCAAGGTCCCTTCCTACGGCAGGACCCGCGCCGGCATCGGCTACATGCCCGAGGACCGGCGCCTCATCCCGGCATTGACTACGGAAGAGAACATCCTGCTGCCCCTCTGGGCCATGAATGGCAGCGGCTCCGAGGAGAGGCTGAAGAAGGTCTATGAACAGATTCCGGAACTCATGGCCATGGCGGAACGCAAAGCTCTGCAGCTTTCAGGCGGACAGCAGAAGCTGGTGGCGCTGGGCCGGGCGCTGATGTGCGGCACCCGCCTGCTGCTGCTCGACGAGCCTTTCGAGGGCGTTGCTCCTGCGCTGGCCCAGCGCATCAGCGACGTGATCGCGGGCTTGCGGCAGGAAGGCATGTCGATCCTGATCTCGGAGTCGGACTTGCAACACTCGGCCCGCATGCTCGACCGCGTGTTCCGCATCGAGCGCGGCGAGGTCACGCAACAAGGGACTAATACGATCGCAAAATCTCAAGGAGACCAGTCATGAAAATCAAGGCTGCGGTGTTGAACGCGATGGGAGCTGCGCCGCCGTATTCGCAGTCCAAGCCACTTTCGATAGAAGAGGTTGACCTCGAAGGTCCCGGGCAGGGTGAAGTGCTGGTCAGGATGGGCGCTGCGGGCCTTTGCCACTCCGACTTGTCGGTGATCAACGGCGATCGTCCGCGCCCCACGCCCATGGTGCTGGGGCACGAGGCGGCGGGGACGGTCGAGGAGATCGGGCCCGGCGTGGATGACCTGAAGAAGGGCGATCACGTGGTGCTGGTGTTCGTGCCTAGCTGCGGGCATTGCCTGCCGTGCTCGCAGGGACGCCCCGCGCTTTGCGAACCGGGCGCGGCGGCCAACACCGCGGGCACGCTGCTGTCGGGCGCGCGGCGGCTCGGCCGCAACGGTGCGCCCATCAACCATCTCCTCGGGTGTTCTTCTTTCGCCGAGTATGCGACAGTTTCGCGGCGGTCGCTGATTAAGATCGATCCGGAGTTGCCGTTCGATGAGGCGGCGCTGTTCGGCTGCGCCGTGCTGACCGGAGTGGGCGCCGTGCTCAACACCGCCAAAGTCTCCCCAGGCTCGACGGTTGCGGTGGTCGGATTGGGCGGGGTGGGATTCTCCGCCTTGCTGGGCGCGAGCCTGGCCGGTGCGCGCCAGATCGTGGCTGTCGATGTGTTGCCGGACAAGCTGGCCATGGCCCGGAGCCTGGGCGCGTCCGACACCTTCAGTGCCGCCGATGCGGACTGCATCGAGCAGGTTCGGGCTGCCACCCAGGGCGGCGTGGAGTTCGCCTTCGAAATGGCGGGATCGGTGAAGGCCATGGAACTCGCGTACAAGATCACGCGCCGCGGCGGTACCACCGTGACCGCGGGCTTGCCTCCACCGACCCACACGTTTCCCGTTCCGCAGGTGAACCTGGTGGCGGAAGAGCGCACTATCAAGGGGAGTTACATCGGGACGTGCGTGCCGGTGCGCGATCTGCCGCGTTACATCGCGCTGTACCGGCAAGGGCGCTTGCCCGTCGACCGCCTGATGACCGGCCGGCTCAGCCTGGCCGACATCAATGCGGGGTTCGATCGCTTGCGCGAAGGCAAGGCGGTGCGCCAGGTGGTTGGCTTTGCCTCCGCCAGCAGCGCCCGGAGCACCGAGGTCAGGGCAAGCTGATCCGGCGTCCGTGACGGCGTAGACCGATGCAAGCACGCGCTTGCCATTTCAGTAAGGGGGTGGTGTCTGAAAAAACACCTCCACGATTTCTAATTGCACTTCACACGCATTCCATCGCAGAATGACGGAAAGAGTTTCGAGCCATGCCAGAATAGCTGGCTCGCTCGGTCGCACAGGGAGGAGAAGTTGGCAGGGCCGGAACAGGTAATTCCTACACCTCAACAACACCACAGACATCACGTTCGCATCCGTCGTCGCAAGAAATTCTGGCGCCGGCCGTCCTGGTGGTCCACGATCGGAAGGTCGATCATCGTGGTCATGCTGGCGGTCACCGTGCTTTTCTGCATGTACCTGGTGTGGGCCGGGATGATCGTGCGCCCTCAATAGGAAGCACCCCCGCCGCCGCGCCGCGCACGGTCTCCTAGGAGCCTTCGAAGAATTGGGTCAGGCGAGTGAGGTGCAACAGCTCCTTCAGGCGGTCGGTCAGGTTGCGGAGCTTCAGGCTGCAGCTCGTCCGCCGGGAGGAGATATAAAGCCCCACCAGCGCCCCCAGCCCTGAACTGTCCACATAGCTCACATTGCCGAGATCCAGCACCACGATCCTGTTCTCCAGCATCAGACTGGTGACCGTGGCTTTCAGCAGACCGGAAGAGCCGTAGGTGATCTTGCCTCTGCAACGCACCAGCATCTCACTCGACGTTTTTTCGGCCTGCAGAGTCAATTCGGGTGTGGGTGCCACGGGATTGGCCGCCGCCATGTGGGAACCTCCTCTGCGGATCTGAGCGGCCCCGGATTGTCGGCCGGAGGGGCGGGATTATATCACCCCGCATCCTGAGGCTGACCGGCCCATGGCGCCACCAGCGAAGGCACGCCGGGATTTCCCTCCGCCCGGTACAATACCGGTGTGAAGCCCCTCATTTTCCTGGTCGAGGACGACGCCGACATCAGCCGCCTGGTGCGCCACCATCTGGAGGCGGCCGGCTATGCCGTGCACGCTTTCCTCGCAGCCGGCGCGGTGCTGGGCGAAGCGGAGAAAGAGCATCCGTCGCTGTTCCTGCTCGACATCATGGTGCCGGGCGGAGACGGTCTCGATCTTTGCCGCCGCATCCGCCAGATGCCCATGCTGGGCATGACTCCGGTCATCTTTCTGACCGCCAAGACCGCCGAATCGGACCGCGTGCTCGGTCTCGACCTGGGCGCCGACGACTACATTACCAAGCCTTTCAGCCCGCGCGAACTGGTGGCACGGACGCGCGCTGTGCTGCGGCGCTTTGAGAAACCGCTGACACCCTCGCTGCTGAAGATAGGCGAGATCGAGATTGACAGCGGGGCCATGATCCTGACCGTCCGCGGCAAGCCGGTGGCCACCACCGCCACCGAGTTTCGCCTGCTGGACTACCTGGCGCGGCACGTGGGACGCGTCTTCACCCGCGACCAGTTGCTGGACGCGGTTTGGCGCGATACCGCCTACGTCACCCCGCGCTCGGTGGACGTGTACGTGCGCCGTATCCGCGAGAAGATCGAGCCCGACCCCGAGAACCCGCGCTACCTGCGCACCGTCCGCGGCACCGGCTACCGCTTCGAGTCGCCTAAGTGAGCAACCGTATCTTCTTCAAGCTGCTGCTGATGTTCTTGGTGGTGATCGCCGCCGTCACCGTCACCCTCAACATCACGGTGACGCGCTCCTGGGAGCGCTCGCTGCGCGACCAGATCCAGATCTCGCTCACCGAGAAGACGCACATGTTTGCCCAGCGCGTCGCCAACGACCGCCCGCATCCGCTCCAGCAGATGGCGAACGAAGAGGCCAAGGCGGCCAACGCGCGCGCCACCGTAATCGACCGCTCGGGCAAGGTGCTGGCCGAATCCGAAGCCAATCCCGAGACCATGGAGAACCACGCCACGCGTCCGGAATTCACCGAAGCTCTCCAGCACGGCCGCGTCGGCAGCTCGGTACGATCGAGTAGCACCATCGGCGCGCCGTTCCTGTATGTAGCGGTGCCGCTCCAGCCGCCTCCCGAGGCGCCCGAGGGCGAACCGGCGGCGGTGCGCCTGGCGTATCCCCTGGCGTCGCTTCACCAGACCACCGCCCGCGTGGGCCACACGCTGCTGTGGACGTCAGGGCTGGCAGTGCTGGTGGCCGTGGCGCTGTCGTTGATCGCGGCGCAGTCGGTGGCGGGGCGTTTGCGGCGCATCGTGGATTTTGCCGTTCGCATTGCTTCCGGTGATCTTACCGCCCGCATCGCGGAAAACTCGTCCGACGAAATCGGCCAGGTGGCCATGGCGCTGGACTCTACCGCGCACCAGCTCGAACACAGCTTCCGGGGCATCCGCACCGGCCAGCAGCAACTGGAAACCCTGCTCAACAGCATGCAGGAAGCTGTGATCGCCATCTCCGCCGACGGCAAAGTGCAATGGGCCAACCGCGTGATGGCCAGGCTTACGGCGTCGGGCGTGCGGCTGGGAGCGCCGGTGGTGGAGACCGTCCGCGACCCCGACTTCCTGCGGGCAATCACGGAAGCCATCCAGAGCGGAGGCGTGCGCACCACGCGCGCCACCTCCATTCTCCCCGGCCGTTTCTACAACGTGACCGCCGCTCCCATGCCGGGAGCGGGAGCGGTTGCCGTCCTGTATGACGTCAGCGAGATCGAGCGCGTGGAGAAGACCCGCCGCGATTTCGTAGCCAACGTTTCGCACGAACTGCGCACCCCGCTGACCTCGATCCAGGGATACGCCGAGACCTTGCTGGAATCGGCCCCCGCCGAAGGACCGGATCGCGAGTTCCTGGAGATCATCCGT
Source organism: Terriglobales bacterium (assembly GCA_035604095.1). Lineage (GTDB taxonomy): Bacteria > Acidobacteriota > Terriglobia > Terriglobales > Acidobacteriaceae > JAHFUA01. The sequence goes on along the minus strand of DATNJE010000291.1, from coordinate 819 downwards.
AAGAATGCTGTACGCATGGCCACCTTGAGCGAGGACCTGCTCACGCTGGCGCGCGTGGAATCCGGAGAAGTGGCCTTCCGCTTCCGGGCGGTCGCTCCGGCGGAGATGCTGGAGGACGTGGCCAAGAGCTTCCGCGAGATCGCGCGGTCGCAGCGCGTGGAACTGGTGGTCGAAGCGCCCACAGAACGCGCCGTGAAGGCCGACACCGACGCCGTCCACCAGGTGCTGGCGAACCTTATCGACAATGCCCTGAAGTATGCTTCCTCGGGCGGCAAGATCACCCTGGGCGCGCGCGACGCCGGCCCCGCGGTCGAGTTCTACGTGCGCGACTTCGGCCCGGGCATCGCTTCCGAACACTTGCCGCGCTTGTTCGAGCGCTTCTACCGTGTGGACAAGGCGCGCTCCCGCGAGTCGGGCGGCACCGGCCTGGGGCTGGCCATTGCCAAGCACATCGTGCGGGCGCACGGCGGCGCCATCCGCGCGGAAAGCGCCCTGGGGCACGGTTCGACCTTCCTGTTCACGCTGCCGGCCGCCACCGCCGCCGTTGCCGGACAGTCCTGATTACTGGCTGTCGTTCTTGCTGGTTTCCTTGGTCTCCCGGTTGAAGACGAGGACCTGGTTGAGCTGGCCTCCGGGCGCCGTGATCTGCCGCTCGAGGGTGAGCGTCTGGCCGTCGGCGGAAAGTTTCCAGCGGCTGGTCCACCTGACGCCGGGAGCCGGATGGGCAGGGCGGGCCTTTTGCCGGGCTTCGAACACCAGCACCGGACCCTCCCAGAAGGTGCGCGTCCAGACCTCGGCCTCATCGTTGGAATCGGTCAT
>DATNJE010000290.1:0-2462 GCA_035604095.1 Terriglobales bacterium | reverse complement strand
CGCGGCAGCACGGCCTCGAAGTTGGGGAACTGTCCGGTGAGCTGGCGCGAGGTCAGCAGGCGGTCGCCGACGCGGAAGAATAGCGTGGACTCATCTTTCGCGAAATCAATCGTGTCCTGGTCGAAATCCTGCAGCAGCGAGTTCAGCTCCGCCATGCACTTCTTCGGCACCAGCACGCGCAGCTCGGTGCCGGGACCGGAAAATTTGCCGGCGCTGTTCTCGATGTGCGCCAAGCGGTGGCCGTCGGTGGCGACCATGGTCATCGACTCCGCCTTCAGCACCAGCAGCGCGCCGTTCAGCGTGTAGCGCGATTCTTCATTGGAGATGGCGAAGATGGTCTTGGCGATCATCGTCCGCAGCACTTGGGCCGGCAGCTTGAACATGGTGCCGGTAGGAAAAACGGGCAGCGCGGGGAAATTGGCGCGAGCCATGCCCACCATCTTGGTGTTGGAGCGCCCGAGGCGGATGTTAACCCAGTGGTTCTCCAGCAGCCTGATGGTGATCTCACCCTCGGGGAGCAGCTTGACGTAGTCGTACAGCTTGCGCGCCGGGATGGTGCAGGAGCCTTCCTTCTTCACCTTCGCCGGACACGTAGTGCGCAGGCTGAGATCGAGATCCGTGGCGGTGATGGTGAGCCGGTCGCCCGCAGCCTCGAACAGAAAATTCGAGAGGATGGGGATCGTAGTCTTGCGCTCGACCACGCCCTGGGTAGCGGTGAGCTCTTTGAGAAGATCGGACTTGCTGACGGCGATTTCCATGGCAGCCCCCGTCTGAGCCCCGGTCGATTCCATAAGTGGCGCCTCTATCACGTTCCCCCTCTTATATCAAAAACACAAACTTCTAAACAGTAGTAGCAGTAGGGGCTGGGGAAAAGTGGAAATTCCAGCCATCCTGCTGAGCACGTTTCGGATGTGCCCACCGAAGCGCACGCGTATTCCGTCCTCTCGTCTGTGGCTGGACAGGAAAACCAGGCGAGAGAAGAAAACCAGGGCCGAAGCCTGCACAGCTTCCACAAGGTCTCCACAGGGCTGGCCGAGAGAAAACGCGGTTTTGGTGGAAAACCCTAGCGGCGCCAGCCAATACTCTGCGAATCATCCGCCCAACTGCTCGGTCAGCTTATTCAGGAGCCTGTTTAAATCCTTGTCGGCCTTGCGCACCTGCTCGATCTTGTCCACCGAGTGCATGACGGTGGTGTGGTGCTTGCCGCCGAACTGACGGCCGATCTCCGGCAGAGAGGCTTCGGTCAGGTGCTTGGCCAGGTACATGGCGATCTGCCGCGGATAGACGATCGAGTGCGAATTATTTTTGGCCTTGAGCTCGGTGAGCTTCAGCCCGAATTGATCGCCCACCGCCTTCTGGATGGCTTCGATGGTCACCTTGCGGCTTTGCGCGTCGATAAAATTCTTGAGCACCTGCTGCGCGGTCGGCAGGTTGACCTGGGCGCCGGTCAGCGAGCAGTAGGCGATCAGGCGGATCATGGCGCCCTCGAGCTCGCGGACGTTGGAGCGGATGTTCGACGCAATGTAGAGAGCCACGTCGGTGGGCAGTTGGACGCGCTCGCTCTCCGACTTCTTCTGCAGGATCGCGACTTTGGTTTCGAGGTCGGGCGGCTGGATGTCGGCGATCAGGCCCCACTCGAAGCGGCTGCGCAGGCGGTCCTCGATCTCAGCCAGTTCCTTGGGCGGGCGGTCGCTGGCGATGACGATCTGCTTCATGGACTCGTGCAGCGCGTTGAAAGTGTGGAAGAACTCCTCCTGGGTGCGCTCCTTCTGCGCCAGGAACTGGATATCGTCGATGAGCAGCACGTCCACGGTGCGGAAGCGGTCGCGGAAGCTGCTCATGCGGTCGTAGCGCAGGGAGTTGATCACCTCGTTGGTGAACTTCTCGCTGGAGACGTAGCAGATGGAAAGCTGCGGCTGATTGCGCTTGACCTCCTGGCCGATGGCCTGCATCAGGTGGGTCTTGCCCATGCCGACGAAGCCGTAGAGGAACAGCGGGTTGTAGCACTTCGAGGGGTTCTCGGCGACGGCGCGGGCGGCGGCATGCGCGAACTGGTTGCCGGCGCCGATCACGAATCCGTCGAAGCTGTACTTGGGGTTGAGCTGGGCGGCGGAGTCGAAATCAAAGCGCGCCTGCGATCCGGGGCGTGCCGGTCCGGCCGCGGCGGGACTTCCCCCCTGCGGCGGCTTCGCCGGGAAACTGTGGCGCACGGGAGTGGCCGTGGGATCATCCTCTTCGGTGACGAACTTCACGTCCTGCAGCTCGAGCCCGAGGTTGTCGATGGCCTCCAAGATGAGGTCCATATACTTTTCTTCGACGACGCGGAATTCCGGCCGGGGCATGCGGATGTAGAGCACCCCGCCTTCGGCGTGGCTGAAGCGCGTGGGCTTGAGCCAGGTCTCGAAGGTGGTGCGGTTAATCTTTTTCTCCAGGGCCCCGAGAATCCGGATCCAGGGATTGAC